>CALCNY010000171.1 GCA_937897585.1 uncultured Chitinophagaceae bacterium
AATATCAATCATGTTATAAATTGTGCATTTGATTATTTCAAAAATCCCTCAAATATAGATAATCTCTTTTTACGTAAATAATTCATTGTAGAAAGCATCAATATCAAAATGGATTGATGTTGTTATTTATGTTGTTTGTTTTTATTCAATACTAACTTCAATGTTATTAATCCGACAATGGCTGAGATAGTTGAAGCAAAAATAATCGCCATTTTTCCTGAGTCGATCATTGCCTTGTCATCAAATGCCAGCAGCGTAATAAAAATGCTCATGGTAAATCCAATTCCAGCAAGCAAGCTAACTCCGGCAATATGTTTCCAAGTTAAACCAGTAGGTAATTTTGCCACACCAATAAATACAGCCAAACTGCTGAATAATATTATGCCGATAGGTTTTCCTAAAGTAAGTCCTGCAATAATTCCAGTGCCTATATTGGATGATAGTCCTGAAACCCAATTGTATTTAAAAACAATACAAGTGTTGGCTAAAGCGAATAGTGGTAGAATTATAAAAGCTACAGGGTATTGTAATTTATGTTGAAACTTAGAAGATAAAGTTTTTTCAGATCCATCACCAAAAGGAATGGCGAATGCCAGCATCACGCCGGCAATAGTAGCATGTACACCTGAATGTAGCATAAAATACCACATGGCAATTCCTCCAATCAAATAAGGCAAGAAATGATGAACTTTTAATCTGTTCAACACAATCAATATTCCCCAAATACCTAAAGAGATAAACAAATAAGTAAAGGAAAGATCAGCTGTGTAAAAAAAAGCAATAATTAGAATAGCGCACAAGTCATCAATAACTGCAAGTGCTGTCAGAAATACTTTTAATTGAGGTGGAACAGCTTTTCCTAATAAGCTTAAAATACCAATGGCAAATGCGATATCGGTAGCCATTGGGATGCCGGCTCCATTTTGAGTATTACTTCCATAATTATAAATTAAATAAATACATGCCGGAACAATAACACCTCCAATAGCACTGATAAAAGGAAACAAAGCATTTTTAAAATTGGATAATTCTCCTATATAAATTTCTCTTTCCAATTCAAGGCCAACCAACAAAAAGAAAATAGCCATTAATCCGTCGTTGATCCAATGAGTAATAGAGTGCCCCTGAAAGTCTGTTTCCCAAAACTGCAGGTAAGCATTTCCGAGAGTTGTATTAGAAATGACAAGTGAGATGATGGTACAAAAAATTAAAAGAAAACCACCTGTTTTTTCACTTTTAAAAAAGTTTTTGAAATGTTGAGTTAAAGTCATTTGGGCAAGTTGATGTTATGGTCAATCTTTTAATCTTCTTTTCTTAATCATGCCGCCTTTCATATCTTTTACACTAGTCATATAAATAAAAGCTTCAGGATCTATCAATTCAATTTCGTGTTTGATTTTACTAACCTCAAGCCTTGTAATAATGGTGTTGATGATTTTTAAGTCATACAATTTCTCGCCACTTTTTCCAAATCCTCTTTCGCCTTTGTAAACGGTGATGCCTCTGCCCAATTTGTTTACAATCATGTCTCTTATTTTTTCTTCTTTTAAAGAAATGATATTTACAGAAGTATATTCTTCTATGCCTTCAATAAGAAAGTCTACTGTTTTTGAAGCGGCAAGATAAGTGAGCATGGCGTATAATGCAGTCTCGATGGATATCAACCAAGCGGCTAATGAGAAAATGATGATGTTGATGACCATAATAACATCTCCAATAGACAAGCCGGAATTTTTACTTACCGTGATTGCCAATACTTCGGTGCCATCTAATACAGCGCCGCCACGCATGGTTAGACCGACACCTGCACCCAAAAAGAAACCGCCGAAAACAGCGATGAGTAATTTGTCGTTTGTGATGTGAGGATAAGGAAATATCGCTACCCAAAAAGCAAGTGCTGCAATGGCAAATGCAGATTTAAAAGCGAATTCATTATTGATGATTTTTTTTCCAAGAATGATAAATGGGGCGTTGATGACGATAATCAATAAAGACAAATTAATTTTGAAAACTTCTGTTGCCAACAAAGAAAGTCCCATGGTTCCTCCATCTATGAAATTACTGGGCATCAGAAATCCTTTCAATCCAAAACCTGCGCAAAAAACACCACAAAAAATGAGGAACAAATCAATGATGATTTTTTTTCTTTTTGCATCTTTTTCAAAGGCTAGTTTCGCATTCATGAAGTCTGGTTCTTCTTCATTTGAATGTGATTTGTTGTTTCCAAAATGTAACATGAATCTGCTTTTTATTAAACGATTAAAAATAAGTTATTGATTCGATTTCATCATCCCGATTTGAACATTAATCACTAATTGTGAGTAATCGGTTAATAGCAATGTTGAATTGCTTATTTTTACAACATCTATCAGCCGGTTATCGCTTCAAGCAATTGAAGAGGAAAGTCCGGACAGCAAAGAGCAGCATACCGGTTAATGGCCGGCTTTTCTGAGTAGTCAGAAAAAGAGAAAGTGCCACAGAAAATTACTTCCCTAACTTGTTGGGGTAAAGGTGAAAATGTGAGGTAAGAGCTCACGGTAAAGATTAGTAATAATATTTACGGGTAAACCTTATGCGCTGTAATGTCACGTAAATCAACGATTGAGGGCGGCTCGTCCGATTTCAGGCAACTGATGCGTTGAAGGGTAGGCAGCAAGATTGTATCAGTAATGATGCAGCAAGATAAATGATAACCGTCCCGAATTTCGGGATTACAGAATCCGGCTTATGGCTGATAGGTATTTTAAAAGTTCAATAGGTTCAAGATGTTCAAAAGGTTTAAAATGTTTGTTTAAAATAGGATTTAACCTTTTGAACTTTTTGAACCTTTCAAACTTATCAAACAAAATCCTTCCTGCACAAGCATCCAGTATCTAGCATCCAGCATCCAGTATCTAGCATCCAGTATCCAGTATCTAGCATCCAGTATCCAGTATCTAGCTTCCAGCTTATCCAGCATCTATTTCCCACCAACCCCCGCCTTCACCATCTTCGCAGCGATCTTATCAATCGGCAAAGTCATTACTTCTGCAGAAAATTCATTCCACTTAATAAAACGAAATGATTCTATCTGTTTTGTTTTTTCATAATTTCTCATTTGCTCATCATCAAATTCAAATGCAGCAGTTCTGATGGGAACTCTGATTGGTTCCATTGCTTTTACCAGATAATAAATAGAAATAAGTTGATGATTGGGATTGAAG
>CALCNY010000172.1 GCA_937897585.1 uncultured Chitinophagaceae bacterium
GGTTGCCTAAAGTAGCTGGGACTTATTTTTGATAAAATATGTATAAGGTGTTTTCCATATTGCAATATCGCAATATCGCAATATTACGTCTTCTCAACTCGAACAGCCAAATATTATCACTGATATTTCTTCAGTGCTACTTAACTTTCTTCAAGCTTATTTCATATAAAAAAAGGCGGCTCCATTATAAAATGAAGCCGCCTTTTTTATGTTTAATTTTCTTATTATTGAATTGCCAATCTTGAAGTCAACACTTCTCCACTTACAACAACTTTTACAACATAAATTCCTTTTTGTAAATCCGCTGTATTGATGTTGATTGTATTTGCAATTGATGATAGCGTTTTTACAACAACACCTTTAGCATCTATCATTTGAATGATTTTCTTTCCAGTATATTTTGAATCCACATTAATAACTGTAAATGTGCTTGCAGGATTTGGAGCGATTGATAAATGAATCGCATCTTTAAAAGTCACAAATTTGATTTGAGAATATTCAAATGCACCTGAAAGACTAACTGATTTTAAACGATAATAATTAGTACCAATTGATGGCAAATAATCAACAGCTGCATAGTTTTTCATTGTGTTGCTGTTTCCAAATGCATTTACAGAAGAAAGGGTTTTCCAATGGATACCATCGGTTGATTTTTCTACGATAAATTCATACATATTAATTTCTTGAGCAGTTTGCCAGTTGATGTTAACCTTGTCATTTGATTTTGAAACTTCAAACAAGCTAATTTTTACAGGAAGCACTCTGTAGCAAGAACCACCATCTAATGGCGCATCTGCACTTACAATTTGTAAAGGCAATGTAGACCCATTAACAGGATTAACGGTATTGGTACCTGCAGGCCAGATTCCATCATCATCTGAATTACAACCTATCACTTGACTTGTAACCAAATCAATTTGCTGAATCAATCTTACACCATTGTTATTGATGTTTGGAATTATGGTATTCCAACTTCCAACAGCAGAATCATATCCACTAATAAAACTTGTTCTCCAAACTGAACCGCCATTTCCAGTTGCAACTGTTGACTTTTCTGCCAAAGTCATACTCAATGGTTTTTCTGAAACCTGATTATTGATAAATCCTCCGGTTGTTGAACTCCACAGTCCAACTAAATTACCAGACACTGATAATGACGTTCCATTAATAAAGCTGCCATCATTAGTGCCTGAAGTAGTGGCAAATTGCAACACCTTTATTGAGTCATTCAATGCAAAACGATATTGGACAAAACTATTTCCTTCTTGAGTTAGTGTAACCGTTGGCGTTACATAGTTACCCGCAGTAAATCTTGTATTGGATGTATGAACAAAACCAAATGACCCTGTAAAGCTACCAATAGCATTTGTAGTGAATTTTCCATAACCATTGGCAGTTGTTAAAGACAATGAAGAACTATAAGTTAAAGCCACAGGAGTTACCGTATTGTCAATCAAAATTGAATTTCCAGCACCACCAGCACTTGTACCTAAATCAGAAGGTAATGAAGCTTGTGTGTAATAACGATAAGTTGTGTTAGGTAATAAATTACTTACTGTAGCAATAAACATGGTGGGGATTCTGCTGGCAGTACCAGAGCCCATATATTGTGGTGTTGCTACCGATGTGAAATTTATTTTTTGTAATAATGGAGAAATACCCGTAGTACTTACACTATTTGGATTGTTAGTATTTGTTGAAGTTAAATAATTTTCTGAGCCTGCAACTGATGCGTTGTATTCATAAACATTAACTGTGTAATTTGATCCTGCAGTCAGATTTGTTACAGTTACAGGACCTGTACCCGTTCCATTATAAACCACATAATTTCCAGAACCAGTTGTTGATGCACTGAAAATATTTGTATTGGCGGCGTAAGTTAAACCATCAGTAGGAAGCACAGCACTTGTACTTGTCAAATGAACAACTACTATTCTCGAAGCTCCGTTACCGTTAGTCCAGTTAATATCAAATGTATTATCAGCAACATTTGAAAAAACAATGTTAGAAGCTTGAACGGTAGGTTCTGCAGATATTACATTTCCGGTTACTGCTAAATTTACAGTTGACGCGCCACCTCCGCTTACACTAACATTACCAGCTACACTGCCCAAGGCTGTGCCAGCTTGAATGTGAATATAAATTGAAGTTGCTGCTAAAGTAGAAGTTGTAATTGGCAAATTAATACTTGAACCAAAACCTGAACCAGATGATAATGAAATTTCAAAACCTGCTGGAGCCGTTACTGTTACATTTCCTGGGAAAGAAGTAAGGTTAACACCACTAACTGAAAAAGACTGATTTACTGAAGCAACTCCAAATGAAGTAGTCATATTCGGTACAGCAGGCGCTACAATTAATAATGGACTTGATGTACAAGAGACTGCTGTTGATGCACTGTTATGAGGATTAGGAGTTCCTGTTGTAAAATCTGCACTGTTATTGTCTGTATCGTCGCATCCATTATTATTTCTGATAGCGGCAAGAGAAGCTGTCAAGCCAGGACAAGCTGCAGTTTCAAATTCACTGGCAGTTCCATATCCAACAAAATCAATTACCGAACCGGCTGGTTGTGATGCAAGTGCGGTGTTGGCAACTAATGCCGAAGTACCAAATGCAACTTTACCATTGGTTCCACTCATGTTTAGTGTAAATGTCTGATCAGCTGTAATTGGCAAAGCAGCAAGGCCTGTACCTGGCGCTGCAGCAACTAATAGATAACCGCCCGCTGGAATTATGGTTGTAGGAAAAGTATATGAATTGCTGGAAGTAGAAGCGAGTATCCCTGCAGCAGAACCATAAAATAATTTAAACCCGGTTATGTCTTGGTCTGCACCACTGATATTGTGCAACTCCACATAATCTGCATTGTAAACACCAGATGCAGAACCACCACCACCATAAACCTGACTGATGACTACTGTGGTAGACTGGGCATTAACAAACAATGTTGTAATCGCCAACAGCATTGAAAAAAACAATTTCATATAATAAAATTTTAAGGGCTCAAAAGTAGTGTATTTTTTCTGCTTTTATCCTTTAAAAAAAACCTGACTAAGACTGATTTTAATGCAAAATCTGTAACTTCATAAATATTAGGTTATCAAGCAAATAGTTTCATTAATCATTAGAAAATAAGTTGGTTTCATGAATATCATTCACAAGCGCCCAATAGCAGAAATCGGATATAATTTCATTGAATCTCAATATCTTCCACAAGGGAAAAATGAATACCATCTCAGAGATATTCAAAATAAAAACAGAGGTAAATTTAGAAAGTTAACTCCCGAAGAAAAGTCAACACTTATCAACAACAATAATACATCAGACAATTGGGATCATATTCATGTTTCATCAAACTTCAATCCTCAATTGGTAAAGAATTCAAATTTCTTTGGATTGGTGCGAATTGGAGATTTAAGTCCTGTTTATCATGAGTTCCACAATTTTAAAATGCCTGAAGGTATTTATAACAGTACCATCATTAGTTGTGATATTGCAAACCATGTATGTATCGACAAAGTCAGCTATTTAAGTCATTATATTATTGAGGATGATGTGATGCTGGCAAACATCAATGAACTGGCCACAACTGATAAAGCTAAATTTGGAAATGGCATTCTTAAAGATGGTGAAAAGGATGAGAAGCAAAGAATGGTGATTGAGGTTTGTAATGAAAATGGCGGCAGATATATAATCCCTTACAATGGAATGTTAGCTGGTGATGCGTATATGTGGAGCAAATTTAGAGATGATAAATTATTGCTTGAAAAATTCAAGGAACTAACTGAAAAAAAGTTTGACAAACAACGTGGCTATTATGGAAAAATCGGAGCTCGTACGGTAATTAAAAATTGTGCTATCATAAAAGATACTTGGATTGGGACCGACGCTTATCTCAAAGGTTCCAACAAACTCAAAAACCTAACGATAAACAGCGATGCTGAAAGAAAAACACAAATAGGAGAAGGTTGCGAATTGGTAAATGGAATTATTGGATATGGTTGCAGAATTTTTTATGGTGTGAAGGCTGTTCGTTTCATTACCGCTTCTCACTCACAATTGAAATACGGCGCCCGATTGATTAATTCTTATCTTGGCAACAACTCTACCATTTCATGTTGTGAAGTATTAAACTCTTTGATTTTTGCAGCACATGAACAACATCACAACAACTCATTTCTGTGCGCCTCATTAGTAATGGGACAAAGCAATATTGCAGCAGGTGTTACAATTGGAAGTAATCATAATAGTAGAAGTGCGGATGGAGAAATCATTGCCGGTAGAGGTTTCTGGCCTGGACTTTGTGTAAGCTTGAAACACAATTCAAAGTTTGCCTCTTTCACTATTTTAGCAAAAGGCGATTATCCATCAGAACTAAATATCCCAATCCCATTTAGCCTGGTTAGCCATGATGTAGCCAATAACAAAATTGTGGTGATGCCTGCATATTGGTTTATGTACAACATGTATGCGCTTACTCGTAATGCATGGAAATATATAGACAGAGATAAGAGAACCCATAAAACGCAACACATAGAATTTGATTATCTCGCTCCTGATACTATTAACGAAATATTCGACTCATTACAAATCTTTAAATCATTACAACCAAATGAAAAAGGAGAAGCCGAAATTACAGGCTGGGAAAACAGCAATAGAAAAATATTAATTACTAAAGTACCTCAATCTACAGCTGCGTTTTCAAAAATGATTAAGCTGTATGCTTGTATGCAAATGTTGCACATCATCAATACAAATAAAATTCAGGATTTTGATTCTTTTAAAAAATTACTCAAACAAAGTAAAGAACGCTCTGCATGGATGAATGTTGGCGGTCAATTGATTCAATCAAATTTAATTGACAAACTCAAAACCGATATCAAATCAGGAAAAATAAAAAGCTGGGATGAAATTCACAAGTTCTATCAAGTGCAGGGCCAAAAATACGAAATGGATAAACTCACCCACGCTTATACATCTTTGCTAGAGCATTTGGATATGAAATCAAAAGATTTTACTTCTGCATTTTTCTATTCTTTATTGAAAGAAACTATAACTGTAAAAGAATGGATGTTTGAAGAAATATATAACACAAGAGCTAAGGACTACAAAAACACTTTTAGAAAAATGGTCTATGAAAATGAAGCTGAAATGGTAAATGTGTTAGGAAAAATTGAAGACAATAGTTTTATCAATGAGCAGCGCTCTAACCTTGAAGCCATGAAAAAGAACATCAATAGCATCAGTAGAAAATGGAAACTGAAACTATGATTCTTTTACTCAATGAAATACTGCAAGGCGAGCTCATATCCTCTCAAGCCTAATCCACTGATAACTCCTTTGGCTTTGGCTGATACATGAGAAACCTTTCTAAAATCTTCTCTGCCAAAAATATTGGAGATGTGCACTTCAACAACTTTTGCTGCGACAGCGGCAATGGTATCACCTATAGCCACAGAGGTATGCGTATAACCGCCTGGATTCAATATTACACCATGAAATTCCTCTCCCACTCTTTGTAATTCATTAATAATTTCACCTTCTACATTGCTTTGAAAATAGATGAACTCTATAGAAGGGTATTTTTCTTGTAAGCGTTTAAAGTAATCTTCAAATGACTGATGGCCATAAACATCCGGCTCACGCTTTCCCAAGAGATTAAGATTAGGACCGTTAATGATGGCTATTTTCATTTGAGAAAGTTTTTAAATTATTGGGAATGATAATTAAAAAGTAAAAATTTAAAAGTAAAAATGATTACTAATTTTCATCCAATTTTTGAATTTTTAATTTTTACTTTTGAATTTCAAAGTATCCAGCCTATCCAGCCTATCCAGCCTATCCAGCCTATCCAGCCTATCCAGCCTATCCTGCCTATCCTGCTCTATCTACCCTCCCCCACCATTTCCAAAAAATCATCGAACAAATACCTGCTATCATGAGGGCCTGGAGTTGCTTCAGGATGATATTGAACAGAGAATGCTTTTTTATTTTTAACCCTGATACCTTCAATACTATTGTCGTTCAAATTAACGTGTGTAATTTCTATGTTAGCGTTGTTTCTGACAGCATCCGGATCAACACCAAAGCCATGATTTTGTGTAGTAATCTCTGATTTGCCGGTGATGATATTTTTAACAGGATGATTCAACCCTCTGTGCCCATGGTGCATTTTAAATGTAGGAATATCATTTGCCAATGCCAGTAATTGATGACCCAAACAAATACCAAATAATGGCTTACCTGAATCTAAAATTTGCTTTACAGTTTTGATGGCATAATCCATTGGAGCAGGGTCACCAGGGCCGTTGCTGATAAAATAACCAGTTGGATTAAATTTTTCGAGTTCTTCAAAACTTGTTTTTGCATTGAATACTTTTAAGAAAGCACCTCTTTCAGCCAAGCAAGTCAAGATGTTTCTTTTCACACCAAAATCAAGTACTGCAATTCTTTTGTTACTGGATTCATCTCCTAGCGTATATGCCTCACCGGTAGAAACTACTGAAGCCAGTTCCAAACCATTCATTGATGGAACCTGTTTTAATGCTGCTTTTAATTTTTCAACATCAGTTTCTACAGAAGAAATGATACAATTCATGGCACCTTTAGTTCTGATATGAGCAACAAGTGCTCTGGTATCAATTTCATCTATAGCCACAATATTTTGATCTATAAAATATTGCTGTAAAGAACCTTCAGCTTTGAACCTACTGAACTTTTCTTCGAGATTTTTTCCTATAACTGCTTTTACTTTTATTCCGTTACTTTCTACATCAGCAACATGCACTCCATAATTGCCGACATGAACTGTATTCATGATTAACACTTGGCCATAATAACTTGGGTCTGTGAATACTTCCTGATATCCAGTCATACCTGTATTGAAACAGATTTCGCCAGTAGCGGTTCCCAGCATTCCAAACGCTTTACCATGAAGAACGGCGCCGTCTTCTAAAACTAAAATTGCAGATGTATGTATTTGTTGTTCCATTTTTTAAAAGTTTCACAAAGAAAGTAAACTCGAGTTATTTAATAAAATAAAAAAAGCCCCGAATTTAATTTCGGGGCGATATGTAAAAAGATTAATCTCATATTACGCTTCGGTGCTTTCGTCAGCAGCTGCTTCAGAAGAAGATTCTTCAGTAGCTTCATCAGTAGTTGCTTTCTTTTTGCCACCAGAACGACGTGTTTTCTTAACTGCAACTTCTTCAGTAGCAGAGGCAACACCATTTCCGTAGATTTCATTGAAGTCAACCAACTCAATCATAGCTATTTCAGCATTATCACCAGTACGAGCACCTAATTTGATGATACGAGTATAACCACCCGGACGATCAGCAACTTTTGGAGCTACAACAGTGAACAATTCTTTTACAGCTTGTTTATCGTTTAAATAGCTAAACACGATACGGTGATTGTGCATGATTGCTTCCTTGCTTTCTGTAGCTTTGGTTTTAGTAATCAAAGGCTCAATGTAAGTACGTAAAGCTTTTGCTTTAGCTAAAGTAGTTGTGATTCTCTTGTGAGTAATCAACTGACAACCTAAGTTCATCAACAATGATCTTCTGTGAGAAGCTGTTCTGCTGAGGTTGTTGTTTTTGTTTCCGTGACGCATGACGTTTTGTTTTATACCCTGTACCGTGTCAGGAATTACAGAGTGTTAATTGATATAAATTAAAAATTCAAAAGTAAAAATTCAAAATTTGGATTAACAAATTGATACATCATCAAATTATCAAATCATCAAATTGAATTACTCATCATCCAATTTCAACTTGCTCAAATCCATACCAAAGCTCAAACCTCTTTCATGCAAAACCTGATCGATTTCGCTTAAAGATTTTTGACCGAAGTTTCTGAATTTCATCAAGTCTTCTTGTTCGTATTGAACCAATTCGCTCAAAGAGTTGATTTTAGCAGCTTTCAAGCAATTGAATGCACGAACAGAAAGATCTAAATCTTCTAATGGAGTCTTCAACATTTTACGTAATTGTAAAGTTTGTTCATCCACTAAATCTTCTTTCTTGTCTTCTTTTGTATCGAAAGTGATGTTCTCATCAGTGATGATCATCAAATGCTGAATCAAAATACGGCTAGCTTGTTTCACCGCTTCTTCAGGATGAATAGTACCATCGGTGATGACGTCCATGATTAATTTTTCAAAATCGGTGCGTTGTTCTACCCTGGTATTTTCAATTAGATATTTTACATTTTTGATTGGAGTGAAAATAGCATCAACTGGAATGTATCCAAAATGAGAGCTTTTTTCTTTTTGCTCTTCAGCAGGCACATAACCGCGACCTCTACCAATGGTGATTTCAATATCGAATTTAGTATTGCTATCGATAGTGCAGATAAGCAATTCTGGATTCATTACTTCAAATGCAGGAGAAGCTTCAGCAATCATGCCTGCAGTGAATTCAGTTTTGTTTTTGATAGACAATGTAACTTTTTCAGTATTTACATCATTTTCAACTTTAGACTTGAAACGAACCTGCTTTAAATTCAGGATAATTTCAGTAACATCTTCAGTTACGCCTTTCAAAGTAGCGAACTCATGATCAGCACCTGCGATGTTAATACCGATGATAGCATACCCTTCAAGTGAATTCAATAATACTCTACGTAGAGCGTTACCAATAGTTACACCATATCCTGGTTCAAGAGGGCGAAATTCAAATTGAGCTTCGAAGTCGTTAGCTTTTTGAAGAACAATTTTATCTGGTTTAACAAAATTAAAAATGGCCATTTGTATTTTGTTGTTTTGATTGATTTGATAATTCCGGAATTACCGGTTTGGTTGTTGAGAATTGGTTCAGAATTATTTACTGTACAATTCCACGATTAATTGCTCCTTAATATTTTCAGGAACGCTTTCTCTTTCAGGATAAGCAATAAATGTGCCTTTCAGTTCACTTTCGCTCCAATCTAACCAACTGAATTTTGGATTTTTTCCGCGAACATTATCAGCAATTGATTTGTTTGCAGCGCTTTTATTTTTCAAACTGATTACATCACCTGGCACACAGCTGTAAGAAGGAATGTTCAAGATCTCTCCGTTTACTGTAATATGCTTATGACTTACCATTTGACGAGCTGCTTGACGACTAGGTGCAATACCCATTCTGAAAATAGTGTTGTCCAAACGAGCTTCTAATAATTTAATTAGATTCTCACCGGTAACGCCTTTTCTACGAGCAGCTTCTTCAAAAGTCTTGCGGAATTGCTTTTCTAGCAAACCGTAAGTGTATTTTGCTTTTTGTTTTTCTTTTAGCTGAACACCGTATTCACTAAGTGTTTTACGTTTTTTGCTTGCTCCGTGTTGTCCTGGAGGGTTGCTGTTTTTTGTCAGCCATTTGCCATTACCAGTGATAGGTTCACCGAAACGACGAGAGATTTTGGTTTTGGGGCCTGTATAACGTGCCATAGTTGTAATGAAGACCTTTTAGTGACGATGTATCATTGTAAAGGTCATTTAAAATTAATGATACACCCGTTTATAAATATTATTGATTAAACTCTTCTCTTTTTAGGAGGACGACAACCATTGTGTGGTAGAGGAGTTACATCTTTGATCATAGAAACTTCCAATCCGCTTTGAGATAAAGAACGGATAGCGCCTTCACGACCGCTTCCTGGTCCTTTTACATAAACATCAACTCTTTTCAAACCAGCATCAATTGCAGTTTTAGCTGCGTCTGCTCCTGCCATTTGAGCTGCATAAGGAGTATTTTTCTTACTTCCTTTGAAACCCATTTTACCAGCAGATGACCAAGAAATTACTTGTCCGCTTTTGTTGGTTAAACTGATGATGATGTTGTTGAAAGTAGCTACGATATGTGCATCACCATAACTATCAACTTTTACAATACGCTTTTTAGCTGCTGCTTTTGCGCTTTGTCCTTTCTGTCCTTGTGCTTTTGCCATTTTAATTAATAAAGGTGTACTTAAAAAATAGTCTTCAGTTTCCTGAAGCTGAACCAACCCTCCTGCCGACTTACAAAGCTATCCGGCGCTGATTCAGAAATGATAAGTCTGAATATAAAAAATCTGGAACCAGTGTGAAACCCGTTCCAGAATTATTATTACTTAGTTACTTTTTTCTTACCTGCTACTGTCTTACGCTTACCTTTTCTGGTACGGCTGTTAGTACGAGTACGCTGACCACGCAAAGGCAAACCTTTACGATGACGCAATCCGCGGTAGCAAGCGATATCAAGCAAACGCTTGATGTTCATTTGTGTTTCACTACGAAGTGCACCTTCAGTTTTGAACTCATTGTTGATGACATTACGGATAGCCGTTTGTTCATCATCATTCCACTGATTAACTTTTTTATTCAAGTCGATTCCTGACTTGGTTAAAATGTATTTTGCGGTTGAACGGCCAATACCATAGATATAAGTAAGACCTATTTCTCCTCTTTTGTTTTTTGGTAAATCAATACCGGCAATACGAGCCATATGCTATGTTCAATTTTTGTTTTAAAAAATAATTCAATTACCCTTGCTTTTGCTTAAAGCGTGGATTCTTTTTGTTGATTACATACAAACGACCTTTTCTTCTCACGATTTTGCAATCAGCACTGCGTTTTTTGATTGAAGCTCTTACCTTCATTTTTTTTAATTTTTATCTATTTGATAATAGCTGTCTCCAGCGTTTTTACTTGTATCTGAATATGATTCTTCCTCTGGTTAAATCATATGGACTCATCTCTACACCTACTTTGTCACCAGGCAAAATTCTAATGTAGTGCATTCTCATTTTACCAGAAATAGTAGCCAAAATCTCATGACCATTTTCCAATTTAACCTTGAACATAGCATTGCTCAATGCCTCGATAATCGTTCCGTCTTGTTTTATTAATGCTTGTTTGGCCATAAAAATTTGGAGCGCGAAGATAGGAGAAATTATTTAACTTGTAAAGAATTTTTCCTAATATTACGTCCTAAACACAAATAATTTCATGAAAAAGATCATTTTGGGCTGTTTTTGCCTCCTGATATTGACCATTTCCTGCAAAAAAAATAAAGTTGGGGATGAAAACACTTCTTACATGACCATCACTGCGGGTACAACCTGGAATTACCAAACGTTAGACAATGCTGCTTCAACTACCACTCCTTATACATTGACTTCAACAAGTACCGATAGTACCATCAATGCCAGGGTGTATCACGTTTTTACCCATACAGATGCAAGTGGCTCGACTTCGGAATATTATAATGTTTCAGGTAGTGATTATTATCAGTACACTAGTTTATCTGCCCAATTGCCTCCTTTGGAACTAAAATATCTGGTTGATAATATTGCAACGGGCACTACCTGGACTCAACCTTTGGCTGTTTCTCAAACCCAGAGCGGGGTAACGTTAAATTTCAATGCGACGCTCAAATATAGTATCGAAGAAAAAGGCGGTTCCGTTACTGTCGCCGGAAAAACATACAATAATGTTATAAAAGTAAGAACTGAAATTACCAACCCTTCAATAAGCAGTTCGCTACCTGTTCCTCTAACTATCGAACCCATCACTCAAAACATCACAACTTATTTTTCACAAAAATATGGTACGGTAAAAAGAGATTTTCAGTTGAAAGTAGATATTAACGCATTAGGCACAGTTCAGAATATTATCAATCAAAATACCACCACTAATTTATTGAGCTCTAATATTCAATAATTCAACCTTCTAATACAATGCTGCTTCATTCAATGATGCAGCATTTTTTTATTGTCACAATTCAATAAATTCAAAATGATGTCAATAAATTTCAATAATATTACACCCTTAAATTAAACAAAAATGAAAAAACTATTTTTTGCTTCTGCATGTTTACTGCTTTTGGCCACTTCATGTAAGAAATCAACACCTGCCCCGGCACCTGTTGCATCAGTTGACTTTATTACATTAACAGCAGGCACTACCTGGAATTATCAAACAACAGATAATACAACCTCTACTGTTACTCCATATGTATTAACAGCAACTGCCACCGATACAACTATCAGTTCAAAAACTTATCGCATTTTCACCTCTGTAGATGCAACTGGCACCACAGAGGCTTACTACAATCATACTGGAAATGACTATTACGAATACACGCAGTTGTCTGCTCAATTACCTCCTATTGATTTGAAATATCTGAATGATGTTGCAGCTGTAGGAACAACTTGGTCTCAACCACTTTCTGTTACTCAATCAGGTGTTACACTAAGTGCAAGTATCACCAATACCATTCTGGCAACAGGCGCTTCAGAAACAGTTAATGGCAAAACTTATACAAATGTTATCAGGGTAAAAACTGAAATCACAGGATTAACTTCTAGCAATCCATTAGTTTCAGCAACAGTTGCTTCTCAAAATATAACGGCTTGTTATGCTCCAAAATACGGATTGATAAAAAGAGATTTTGCGCTTCATGTAATAGCAACAGCGCTAGGCAGTACTTCGGATGTGATCAACAACAACACAACAAATATTTTGATGAGCTCTAGCATTCAATAATAAACATTATGGATTGTGCCCAATAAAAAAGCGTGGAAAAAAATCCACGCTTTTTTATTTGCCATTTATTTTCGTTAGAATTATAAAATCGTCACTTCAGTTCTTCTGTTTTCCGCTCTGCCAGATGCTGTCTTGTTGTCTGCAACAGGCTTTGTCATACCATAGCCTTTGTAAGTTAATCGGGTAGCATCTATTCCTTTGCTGATAAGATAATCTCTTACTGTCTTAGCTCTGTCTTCCGAAAGTTTTTGATTACTTACAGCAGAACCCACATTATCAGTATGCCCACCTATTTCAATTTTCTCATCATCTTTTCTTACAAGGTAAGCAACTAACTCGTCAAGCACTTTAAATGAGCTGTCCTGTAATGTGGCTTTACCATTATCGAAGTTACAATTATCAAGCACAAAGCTTTTAGCAGGCAGGAATTTATATGTTACTACAAACGGATTTTTGTAATACTTCCTTCCTTCCAAAGCAGGAATCACAAGAGAATCAATAGTTGTAGAATCGTTGAAACCAAGTATATATATTTGGTAAACATCTCCTGCAGGTAAACGTGTAGAAAATTGTCCTAGATCATTTGTTTGATTTTGGAATTCTATTTTCTTTTTCTTGCTCTTGAAAACCATAATTTCATTAGGAAGTACTTTTCCCTTAAAATCAGTAACCGTCACATTGATTGGAGCATCTTTAGGCAAGGGCGTTTCCTTTGGCATTTCAAAAGCCATATTGATCTTTGAAAAATCAAAACTCATGGTTCCGCTGGCAATGGTAAGTGTATTTGAAACTTTGTCGAATTTGGTTTCCCCCAACCCAGCTATAGTTGATTTGCCAATCAAAAATGGTGCATCCATGTCTTTCACAATCGTGCATTTTATATTAGCGATTTTCAATCCTGCAAACTGAAAATCTTTTAATGTTAGCACCACACCTTCTGAAAGGGTTTCTTCATCAGTAGAATCATATCTGGGTACACCAACAATATCTGGCTTGTGAAAAAATTCATTACGAAACATATACATCGCTTGCTTTTGAGAAACTAAATTCTCAGATTCTTCTTCGCTAAAAATAAAACATGCTTGTAACCCATTGGCTTTGCAAGGAATCAACAACAAGCCGTCTTCGTTTTTTACAATAATTTTAGTTTGAGCAAAACCAAAAAAAGAAAAAGACATAAATAACAAGAACAATATTTTTTTCATTTTGAAGAATTTTTGATGATATTAAGTAAAATTAAAAAAGACCCAATAAAACTAAAATAATAATTATAATTTCTGCTGCATTTTTTCAACCATAGTTTTCTTCCAGCTTGCGAAATCACCCGCAATGATGTGAGCTCTTGCTTCACGAACCAACCATAAATAAAATGCCAGATTGTGAACACTCGCAATCGTTAACCCAAGGAATTCTTTGGCTTTCAATAAATGTTTGAGATAAGCTTTTGAATAATAAGCACTCATAGCGCAATCGATAGTTTCATCAATTGGCGAAAAGTCGTGTTCCCATTTTTTATTGTCAATATTTATAATTCCATTTGCTGTAAACAACATGGCATTACGGCCGTTTCTTGTAGGCATTACGCAATCGAACATATCGATGCCCATTTCAATACACTCCAAAATATTCCAAGGTGTACCAACACCCATTAAATAACGTGGTTTGTCTTCAGGTAAATGTTCACAACACAAAGCACATATTTCGTACATTTTTTCCGTTGGCTCTCCCACACTCAATCCTCCAATGGCATTACCCGTTGCATTTTTAGATGCTACATATTCGCAAGAAGCTTTTCTTAAATCATGATGAACACCACCTTGTACAATAGGAAATAAATTTTGAGTATATCCATATTTATCAGGCGTATTTGTAAACTGATTGAAACACCTGTCTAACCATCTGTTGGTAAGTTCCAAAGATTTTTTTGCATATTGATATTCGCTGGCACCCGGAGGACATTCATCAAAGGCCATAATGATATCCCCACCTATCGTGCGTTGTGTATCCATCACATTTTCGGGAGTAAATAAATGTTTGCTGCCATCGATATGAGATTGAAAAATCACACCTTCTTCTGTAATTTTTCTGCTAGCCGCCAAAGAAAAAACTTGAAAACCGCCACTATCGGTTAGTATAGGTTTATGCCAACCATTAAACTGATGTAAACCGCCTGCAGCTTCCAAGGTTTGCAAACCCGGACGTAAATACAAATGATAAGTATTTCCCAAGATGATTTGAGCACCAACATCATTTATTAATTGTTGCTGCGAAACTGCCTTTACACTTCCCACCGTACCTACCGGCATAAAAATGGGAGTTTCAATTTCCCCGTGGTCTGTTTTTATTTTGCCCGCTCTTGCTTTTGAATGCAAGTCCTTCTTCTCCAGCGTAAATGCTAATGCAGCCATAATTAATGATTCAGGATGCAAATATAAATTTTAAAAATGCTTTTAAATTAAAAAGTAAAAATTCAAAATTTTTAAAAACAAAATCGGTTTTTTTACTTTTTACTTTTAATTTTTGATTTAATTCGACGCTGAATTCAATTCGATTTCTCACAAAACGTTCCTATGGAACGAAAATACCTCTTATTAACTTCTCGGGCTAAATACCAGATGTTCCTATGGAACATTCTGGCTAAAGAAATCTTTGCCTATTGTTTCCTTGCTTTAAACCAATTCGTGAATTCGTGGCTATCCCTTTCCCCGCAGGGGAAATAAAAATTATCTTCATCATTTTGATTTAATTATTTAAACTCAAATAATAAGTAATGTTACTAAAGCATATTTTTGCAG
>CALCNY010000173.1 GCA_937897585.1 uncultured Chitinophagaceae bacterium
AAATTCCTGAAAAGCATGAAACTCCGGAAACAAAGTCCAGCGATTTTGATTGGGGAAATGATCGTAATAAAAATGTGAAGGTGATTTTAAATAAAAACCTTCGCCCCAGGTTACATCAATCAAGTACCATTTTTTGTTTATACAAACTGCATTCCATGCATGACCCGGAAATTCAGTCTCACTTTTTTTAGCAACACCAATTATTAATTTGTTTCTTATCCCAACTGCATCGCATAATGCTGTAAAAAGTTCAGCATAACCCTGGCATACGGCAACTTTTTTAGCAAGAACATCATTCGGTTTGGTAGTCATTCTTCCGGTAGCTAATCCTTGGTAATCGTATTGTAAATTATAATCCATCCATTTGAAAATCGCTCTTACTTTTTCGGCTTCAGTTTTCCAGGGTTTGGTTAATGAAATGGCCAATTGTTTAATCGGTAAGGTGCCTATTGTTTTACTGTAGTTATCAATTTTATCATAGTCTATTGCAGGAGGATTAGTACCAATGCTGTCCACAGGAAATGGCGGAATCAAAGGAGGATTTTTTATTTCTTTGAAAGCTACATTGAGATATTCTCCGACACTATCAGGAATTGTTCTGCTGAAAGTAAAATAATGAAAAGGTTTTTCAATATCATAATCGCCTTCAGACTCATCAGCATTAAAATAACTCCAAGTAAAATAACTGTATTGAGGAGTTGCATTTTTCTTTTTAGGGATAATTTTGCTGACTTCAATTTCAGCAGACTTCTTTCTTACAACGATGTTCATTTTTGAAGCTCTCAACATATTTTCAATGCTGTCAATTTGTTTTTCTGTAACAAACACAGCATTTTTGATATCGAGCTCATTTTTTTTCATGAAATATTGAAGAACATTATCATCCTGACATTCATTGTAAAAAATATATTTAGTGTTTCTTACTTTCTCTTCCTTTTTTAATCTTGCTTTTTCAGCTTCAATACTGGCTTGGTAATTCGATAATTGTAAAGACGTCTTTTCATCAAAGTTTAGCACGGTGAACCATTCAGTTTCTTTTCTGATGATGATACTGATGGATTTATTGTCAGACAATATCATGTTTCTGATGGAGTGGGTGCCAGCATCTTCATCTGCAATCATGTGGCAAAGTAGTTCAACGGGAATCAGTGCGCCAGAAATTAAGCAAGCCGAATTTTTCATTTTTGTTTTTTCACAAAGGATTTTAAAATCCTCATTTCTATTTTTTATTATTGAATCCACCCAGCTGTTCATTTCATTTTTGTAATAATCATGGGGTTCAAGTAATCCGGCGGGACGAGCATATTTCATCTGTTCAATCATGTTCATTATTGGGAAAGTGTAACCGTTGTCTTTAGCGAATTTTTTCAAAACAGTTTCGGAGAAAAGATAGGGATTCATTCTGGCCAGATTGAGCACATAAACAAATTCCTTTTCAGTAGCGTTGAGAAATGAGACATTGGCAGCAGTGTTGGCCTTATCAAACATAGGCAGGTTCCATTGTGTTGAATAAGCCGCGAGAGGTGAAGGGGAATTGCCAAAAGAGGTTAAGCCAAAACAAAGCGTAATAATGATGAATGGAAATTTCATAACAATTTATTTTGGTGAGGAAATGATGATGAGCTATAAAAATCCAAAATCAAATTGTAATGTATTTGTAAAATGAGGGTGGGGGTTGGTAAAATAGTGTTAAGAGAAAATTTCAAATATTTTTTCTTGATTGTACAAAGATTACAATCTCCCTCCCCATATTTACACAAATTTTAAATAATGAATACTATTCAATCTCCCTTCCACAATGCAAAAGAGAAACTTAACGCTGCTCAATTACAAGCCGTTGAAACTATCGAAGGTCCTGTGATGGTACTCGCTGGTCCTGGAACAGGTAAGACGGAAGTGTTGGCAACCAGAATTGGCCAAATCCTTACCGAGACAGACATGCAGGCTTCCAATATTTTGTGCTTGACATTTTCAAATGCAGGTGTAGAGTCGATGGAAAAGAGATTGCAAAAATTACTGGGTAAGACAGGAGAGGAGATAGAAGTGCATACTTATCATTCGTTCGCTCAAAAAATAATCAACGAAAACAACCAGACTGCTATTCAAAAATCGCAGTTGATTACCGAAACGCAACGTTTCATGATATTGGAGAAACTATTTTCCAATAGCGAAATTGCCGGAAAATATTTTGAATTGAAACCGGCCAATGCATCACGACTGAATTCAATGGCCAAATTATTTGGACTGTTTAAGAAAGAAGGCATTACTGTTCAGGCTTTACGTGATGCTTCCGTGTATGCGTTACAACAATTGTTGCCATTTAATGAAGACTACTTAAAAAAGAATGGAGAATTAAATGCAGATGGCAGAAAAATTGAAATACAAATTCAAGAATTTACCGAGGCCGTTGCACCTATGTATGAAGCCTATCTCAAGATCATCAAAGAAAAAAACAAATTGGAATATGATGATTTGCTAGATAAAGCAATTGAAATACTCTCTGAAGATGAGAACATGCTTTTCAATTACCGCGAGAAATACCAGTACATTTTGGTGGATGAATTTCAGGATACCAATAAAAAACAACTCGATTTACTGGAAGTGCTGATTAGAGAAGTTGAACAGCCCAATTTATTTATCGTTGGAGATGATGACCAGTGCGTATATAAGTTTCAGGGAGCCAATGCAGAAAACTTTAATTGGATTTGTGAAATTCTTCCTGACATGCAGGTTATTCTTCTTGATAAAAATTACAGAAGCACACAAGCGATTCTTGATAGTTCACATCAGGTTATCAGCAATAATAACAACAGACATGAATTGAAAACCGCTGCATTAGAAGCCGGTATCGATTTTGAAGACAACCATCATCCTATTGTAAAATCATTTACAGATGAAGACCAGGAAGCATTTGGTATTGTGTCTGAAATTAAAAGATTGATTAATGATGGTCATGAAGACAGCACGATTACTGTATTGTACAGAAAGAACAAAGAAGCTGCTGTCATCAAAAAATGGCTGAATCATTTCTTTCGCGGTGTATTTACTCCCTTCTTGAACGACAAGTCTGGCCAGCGTAACCGCTGGAGCCTAGGTGCAGCGGTACTAGCGGCCATCGCAGTGTCAGTGGCCTTGCCAGTAGCTGGCCTGGTGGCATTGAAGATGCTGCCTTTTGACAATAAGTCTGAGTTTCAAGTGGTTGTTGACATGCCCGCAGGGACGCGTGTAGAAGAA
>CALCNY010000174.1 GCA_937897585.1 uncultured Chitinophagaceae bacterium
ATGTTCTGAAAACAAAGATGTTACTGTAAAAGAATATTTCAATTACGGAGATACCGGGGTACAAGCTGCCGGTGTAAAAATGATTCCTATCAAAACAGATAAAGGAACATTTAAAGTATGGACAAAGCGATTTGGCAATAACCCGCGTATTAAAATTTTATTGTTACACGGCGGACCTGCCACGACTCACGAATACATGGAATGCTTCGAAAGTTTTTTTCCTCAGGAAGGATTTGAGTTTTATGAGTACGATCAATTGGGTTCTTATTACAGCGACCAACCTGAAGATACTTCTCTTTGGACATTAGACAGATTTGTAGAAGAAGTGGACCAAGTTCGTGAAGCTATTCATGCAGATAGCACTAACTTTTATTTATTGGGAAATTCATGGGGAGGTCTATTGGCCATGCAATATTCATTGAAATACCAGCATCATATGAAAGGTATGATTGTTGCCGATATGATGGCTAGTTGCCCTGATTATGGCAAATATGCCAATGATGTGTTATCCAAACAAATGAATCCTGATGTATTAAAACAAATCAGAGACATCGAAGCCAAAGGTGATTATAGCAACCCAAAATATATGGAATTGCTCTTGCCAAATTTTTACAACCAACATTTGTGTCGTTTGCCAGAATGGCCAGAAGCCATCAATAGAACATTCAAACACATGAATAGTAAGATTTACACTATGATGCAAGGTCCTTCTGAATTTGGTGTTGGCGGCAGTTTAGTGAATTGGAATATCAAAGACAGACTGAAAGAAATTTCTATTCCAACTTTAATGGTTGGTGCTAAATTTGATACCATGGACCCTGCTGCGATGGAAGCGCAAAGTAAAGCAGTTAAGCATGGCCGTTATTTATTCTGCCCAAATGGAAGTCATATGTGTATGTGGGACGATCAGCAGGTATTCATGAACGGTGTCATCAAGTTCATCAAAGATGTTGATGACAATAAATTCTAAATTGCTTGATGATTGAAAGGTTGCAATACCATTTCACTGATTACACCACTTGCAGGTTGCTGACATAAAAACCAAATCGCTTTTGCGGCTTCTTCGCTGTTGATCATTTTATCTCTTTGCACACGTAAGTCAATATTGTCCCAGAATGCAGAATCTACGCCACCCATAAATATGTTGGTAATGCGAATATCTGTTCTTTTAATTTCTTCACGAATACTTTGCATCATACCATTTAACCCATATTTACTGGCGCTATAAGCTGCGGCTCCTGCCATTGGCACTTTTCCCAAAACACCGGGAATATGAATGATCAATCCTTTTTTTACTTCTTTCATAGCAGGCAGAAAGGCTTTGATAAGCATAAAAGGAGAAAATAAATTTATCATCAACGTTTTCATGAAATCATCTTCAGATAAATTTTCCATGGATTTGATGATGCCGATACCCGAAGCATTAATCATCACATCGATGGAGTTGAATGTTGTAAAATATTTTTGATGCAGTTGATTTACCTGTTCTTGATTTGTCAAATCACCTGCAAATGTTGAATGGATAGCGATTTTATTTTCAGCAGCTATGTCTAGCAAAGAATTTTCATTTCTTCCAGTGATGAATAAATTTGCTCCTGAAGCAGATAATAATTTCACTACGTTTTTACCAATGCCACCTGTAGCACCGATTACGAGTATGTTTTTGCCTTTAATTGTTTCCATGATTTAGAATAACAACATTTCCATTATTTTGTTTTGTATTTTTTTAAGTTTTAAACTATGGAAGAAATTA
Source organism: uncultured Chitinophagaceae bacterium (assembly GCA_937897585.1). Classification (GTDB taxonomy): domain Bacteria; phylum Bacteroidota; class Bacteroidia; order Chitinophagales; family Chitinophagaceae; genus Ferruginibacter. Next base: position 1,754 of record CALCNY010000174.1, read on the forward strand.
CAAGTCTGACGCAAAATTTTTAAAATGAAGAAATTAAGTTTACTATTTATCATCGCCGCTATTTCAATTTTAGCCTGCAAGAAAAACACAACTCCCAGTAATAACAATAATAATAACGATACTACCTATCACGGTACTGGTTCTATTACAAAAGGACCTGCCACTGTTACTGTAAGTAGTTTATACAGTTGCACTGGAGGACGAGTAACTGCGATGGGGACCGTTACATCCTCTGATGGAAAAGTATGGACCGTACCTGCTGATAATAATTTTGCTACTGGAACAAAATTGCCAGATTTATACAATGAATGTAACGGCCACACACCATCAAACATGTCGCAGGTAGATACAGCCTCAGTACCCTTGACAGTAATTGATGCTGATGGAGAAATAATTACAGGGTATTTATATGGTGATAATTATTATGAGTTGTATGTAAATGGTCATCTTGTAGGAGTTGATGCCGTTCCTTTCACACCTTTCAATTCCAGTTTTGTAAAATTCAAAGCCAAGCGTCCAATTAAATATGCAATAAAACTAGTTGATTGGGAGGAAAACCTGGGAACAGGTACAGAATTGAATGGCGGAAATCCATTCCATGCAGGAGATGGAGGCTTCATTGCAAAATTCAGCGATGGAACGGTTACCAACTCATCCTGGAAAGCACAAACATTTTATATAGCCCCTTTAACCGATGTTCGATGTGTAACAGAAACGGGTACATCCAGAATATCATCTTCGTGTAATTCAACGATAACAAGCCTTTCAGATGCATATGCCTTACATTGGGAAGTGCCTTCAAATTGGTTTGACACAGGATATAATTTCACTACATGGCCAGCTGCTTCTATTTTTACCGATGCAGAAGTTGGACCTAAAGTTGCATACACGAATTTCACTTCACAATTCAGCGGCGCACAATTTATATGGAGTTCTAATATTGTGCTGGATAATTTGGTTTTATTGAGATTTACAGGAAATTAATTTCTAACAGGGTAATTCCACTGCGCATTTATACGTATTTATAAATTTTATTTTAAAAAAAGTTTTGACTTCGTGAAATAATTTTCAAAATTTGGTGTTATATATTGTAAACATTTAAAACCCACTTTATGAAAAACATTTTTATCGCATTGATGATGTTACCTGCTTACTCATTTTGTCAGTCTGTATCCACTCAGCCTGAACCTGCGAAACTAGCTCAAACAGCAGCAGTTGAAACTCCAGTGATTGACTTAAAAAACGACAGGAAAGGATTACCTGTATATCTGTTCAACGGAACAGGATCCGGCTCTATTATCGGGTTTATGGATAATGGCAGCTTCCGTAAAGTAAGACCACAAGAATATCAGGAGTTGATGGTTCAAAAATATGCACAAGACTTACTGGAAAACGAAGAAATGTTTAAGGTATGGTTGCGCGTTCAATACGGCGGCTACTGTGTTGCAGTAAGATAATATCATACTTTAGCACCCTTAATCCCCCAAAAGGGGAAATTGTTCAAAAGGTTTCATAGGTTCAATGAGTTCAAAAGGTTAGATTATAACCAAATACAACTTATTGAACCTTTTGAACTTATTGAACATTTGAAACTGTCGAAGCCTATATAGTTTCCAGCATCTAGCCTATCCGGCTTATCTAGCTTATCTAGCTTTATCCAGCCTATCCAGCTCTATCTCCAAACTAATATTTCGCACCTCAATCGTTTGCATAATCCATTGAAAGTTGAGGATTAACAACTAATGTTTATTTTGTAGGAAATAAAAACCTTAATGACATTTTCCAAACCGCGTCTGAGTTTCCTGCAGATTATCAACATGAATGTCGGATTCTTTGGCATTCAATACAGCTTTGGCTTACAACAAAGTGCCGTCAATCCCATTTATGATTTCCTGGGGGCAAAACCCGATGAAATTCCATGGTTGAATTTAGCCGGCCCTCTTACAGGATTAATTATTCAACCCATCATCGGAGCATTAAGTGATAAAACCTGGCATCCTCGTTTTGGCAGACGAACGCCGTATTTCTTTGTTGGAGCTTTGATTTGCAGCATCGCCTTATTTTTATTTCCGTTCAGCAGCGAATTATGGATGGCAGCCGGATTACTTTGGATTCTAGATGCAGGTAACAATACAGCCATGGAACCATACCGCGCATTCGTTGCTGATAAATTGGATTCCTCGCAACAAGCCACAGGTTTTCAGGCACAAAGCTTTTTCACTGGCTTCGGACAAACATTGGCTAATATTTCATTGTTTGTTTTCCCAATGATTTTTGTTGGTAAAACTGGAAAATTACCCACCTGGGTTTTTGCTTCTTTTATGTTGGGAGCAGTATGTTCAATTGGTTCCATGTGGTGGAGCATAAAAACAACACCTGAAATCAAACCAGATGAAAAGGAATTAGCAGCGCTTGAATTGGAAAATAAAAACATGCCGCCTAAAATTGTACAGTTCTTTTTGACTATCATATCTACCGTTATCGCGTACACGATAATATTAATACTTCTAATTCCGAATTTCTTTTCAAAAGGATTAATCAAAAAAGTAATCAGCTATTGCGAGCAACATTCATTTTTAAAAATAGCCTTTGCACAAAATTTAGAAATCATTGATGCCATTATCAACATGCCCAAAGTAATGTGGCAATTGGCTTTGGTGTATCTATTTCAATGGTATGCATTGTTTTGCTACTGGCAAAATTCATCCAAGAGTATCGCACTTTCCGTTTGGAAAACAACACCTGAGCAAGATAGTGCTCTATATGAAAAAGCGGTAAGCTGGACTGGATTAGTAAATGGCTGGTATAATATCGTAACATTTATCAGTGCATTTTTATTGGTTTGGTTTGCTCAAAAACATTCAGCCAAATTTGTACATTTTGCTTGTTTGTTATTAGCAGGAATAGGCTTGCTTTTCTTTCCGCATATTGAAAATAAATACTTGCTTTTTGTTGCCATCACCGGATTTGGAATCGGTTGGGCCAGTATGATGGGCATTCCTTATTTAATGGTGGTAAGCAAAATTCCAAAAGAAAGATATGGTGTGTACATGGGCATTATCAACATGATGATTGTAATTCCAATGTTTATACAAACAACAACATTCGGTTATATTCTGAAACATTTTTTAAACAACAATTCGGGTAATGCTATTTTGTTTGCCGGTGTATTATTACTCATCGCTTCAATACTTACATTAAATATTAAATCGGAAAAAGCTAACGCTTAATTTTTAATCAAAACAAAATGAAAAAAAAGATAGTCTTCAGTTCATTATTATTAATAATTGTTTTGTTTTTTTCTCAAACATCTTGTCAAAACAATACTGATAAAAACAAATCGGTTGTAACAGATTCCACACAAAAGAAATGGTGGAAAGAAGCGGTTATCTATCAACTCTATCCAAGAAGTTTCAAGGACTTTGATGGCGATGGAGTTGGTGATTTGAAAGGTATTATCTCAGAATTGGATTATCTGAAAAGTTTAGGCATTGATGCCATTTGGTTGAATCCTATTTATGGTTCTCCCAATGATGATAACGGTTATGATGTAAGCGATTACAAAGACATTATGAAAGATTTTGGAACGATGGAAGATTTCGATGCTTTGTTGAAAGGTATGCATGAAAGAGGTATCAAATTAGTAATGGATTTGGTAGTTAATCATAGCAGCGATGAACACAAATGGTTCAAAGAAGCGAAAAGTTCAAGAAATAATCCTTACAGAAATTATTACCATTGGTGGGATGCTGAAAGAGGCAAACCTAACTATCGGTTCAGCTTATTCGACGTACATAAAGATGCATGGAAACTCGATACCCCAACAAATTCTTATTACTTACATTACTTCTCTCGTAAGCAACCCGACCTGAATTGGGAAAATCCAAAATTGCGTCAGGAAGTTTATGACATTATGAAATTTTGGCTGGATAAAGGCATTGATGGTTTCCGTATGGATGCATTTCAGTTTTGTGCAAAAGACACAACCTTCCCCGTGCTCAATGGTTTGAGTGATAAGACTTTCATTGAATATTATGCGATGCAACCTCCTATTCATGATTATTTGAAAGAAATGAATAAAGAAGTGTTGAGCAAATATGACGTGATGAGTGTAGCAGAAGGAGCAGGTAGAAATTATCAGGATGCTCATGATTTGGTAGATGAAGATCGTCATGAATTGAATATGGCTTATGCATTCGATGCCGTTGATTTGGCAAGGGATTCAAATTACAGTGTTGTGAAATTGAAAAAGATATTTTCCGATTGGGATAGCGTGTTTGCAGATAAAGGATGGTTATCTATTTTTCTTGCAAATCATGATCAAGCAAGAATGGTTACGCGTTTTGGCAGCGACCGCCCTGAATTCCGTGAGCTTTCTTCAAAAATGTTGAACACTTTTATTTTATCGATGAGAGGAACACCTTATTGCTATTATGGTGATGAGCTGGGAATGGTAAATATTCGTTTCAATAAAATTGAGGATTATAACGACATGCCGACTTTGAATGAATATAAATATTTAGTTGAAACAGGAGGCAATATTGAACAGTTCTTAAAAATGAAACAATATAGTTGTCGTGATAATGGAAGAACGCCAATGCAATGGAATGCTACTGCCAATGGAGGTTTTACAACCGGAAAACCCTGGTTGAAAGTAAATCCAAATTATGTTACCATCAACAAAGATGCTCAGGATATAGATGCAAATAGCTGTTTGAATTATTTCAGAAAGATGATTCAACTAAGAAAAGCTAACGAGGCTTTGGTTTATGGAAAATATACTTTGCTCGATAAAAATAACCCTACCGTTTACGCTTATACGCGCGAATGGAAAGGAAAGATATTTTTAGTACTACTTAATTTCAGTGAACAAAACTCAACATATTCAATTGGTATGGACTTATCAAAAGCCGAAGTGAAGATTCATAATTATGAGGATGTTGCAAAGGCTGGAATGTTGAGACCGTTCGAGGCAGTTGTTTATGAAGTAAAATAAGTTTGGCGTTTGGTCGCTGCGCTTGTTTGGTGTTTGTTGTTGTTTTTGTTCAAAAGGTTTAATAGGTTCAATTAGTTCAAAAGGTTAATACCGAATGAACATTTTGAACTAATTGAACATTTTGAACCTCTTAAACAATTTTAATTTTGATTTTTTAATTTTTAATTCACATACTCGTGCACAAAATTCTCTGTATTGGCGAAGCGTTAATCGACATGATTTGTACCGACAGGGGCAGCTCGCTTGCTGATGGTAATAATTTTTTGAAGAAGCCGGGAGGCGCTCCAACTAATGTGGCTGCTGCTATTGCAGCTCTTGGTGGTAAAGTAGAACTTGCTGCTAAAGTGGGTGTAGATCCTTTTGGAAAACATTTGATTGATGTGATGCATTCTTTCGGTGTTGATACAAAATGGATGCTTCAAGACTCAACACATTTCACCACATTTGCTTTTGTGTCGTTGATGGAAAATGGTGAGCGTGATTTTTATTTCAACCGCGGTGCTGATGGACAATTATCAAAAGCAGATATTTCTGCAATTGATATCAAAGAATTTTCTATCGTTCATTTTGGTTCAGCTACAGGATTTTTACCTGGACCATTACAAGAGGCATATCATTATTTATTGCAAACAGCCATTGATAATAATGTTATGGTAAGTTTCGATCCCAATTATCGTCATTTGCTTTTTAAAGATGATAAACCTTCTTTCATTAAACAATCATGGCAGTTTATTGAAAAGTCTGATTTTTTCAAAGTAAGTGATGAAGAAGCTTTGCTGCTCACTGATGCAAAAGATGTAGAGACTGCTGCAAAAATCTTCAGCGAAAAAACAAAAGCTGTTTTTGCTATTACGCTTGGTGAACAAGGAACCTTATTAGGTTTCAAAGGACAAACTGAAATCATTACAAGCATTCCAGTAAAAGCAATTGACACTACAGGAGCCGGAGATGCATTTGTAGGCGCAGTATTATATCAATTAAGTCTATTAGATAATAAACAGATTGATGACTTGACAGTAGCACAATGGAATCATATTTTTACAAATGCCAATAAAGCGGGTGCGCGTACCTGTGAGTACACCGGTGCCATGGAAGCTTTTAAATATTTGAGTAATTCTATTTTTAATTAATAATGGTACAGGATAATTTACATAGTTTATTAACTGAAAGATTACAATCTCAAGGGATTGATACTTTAAAAAAAGACAAAGCATTTACAGAAAGATTCATTGATAAATGGAATGATTTGCAATGGCATTATCATGAACTCTATTTTCACCATCAGCATAATGAAATCGTTTGGCATCAGCTGATTGATGGTATCATCAGCAAGTACAAAGAGCGTTCTGCAACTTTGAAAAAATCAGATAAGGATAAACTTAAATCAGGCAAATGGTTTTTAAGTAATGATATCACGGGCATGAGTTTATATGTTGACCGTTTTTGTGGTCAAATTAAAAACATGGAAAGTAAATTGCCTTATCTACAAGAACTCGGTGTTAATCTGCTTCATCTTATGCCTTTATTTGAAAGTCCTGAAGGTGAAAGCGATGGAGGTTATGCTGTTTCTGATTTCAGAAAAATTGATTCACGTTATGGTAATATAGAAGACCTAATAAAATTGCGCAAGCAAATGAGCAAGGATAACATGTATCTGATGCTCGATATTGTGTTGAATCATACGTCTTACCATCACGAATGGGCAAAGAAAGCAAAGGCAGGCGATCCTTATTATCAGGATTATTATTACATGTTTGATAATCGTGAAATGCCCGACCAGTATGATGCTCACATGCCGGAAATTTTTCCTGAAAGCGCACCTGGAAGTTTTAGTTATGTACCAGAATGTAACAAATGGGTGATGACAGTTTTTCATCAATATCAATGGGATTTGAACTTCAGAAACCCATTTGTATTTAGAGAGATGATGGATAATATTTTATTCTATGCCAATCTTGGTGTTGATATTTTAAGAATTGATGCACCAGCGTTTATATGGAAAGATCCAGGAACTACATGTCAGAATTTGCCAAAAGCGCATACGCTTCTCCGCTTGATTAAACTGATTGTAGAAATTACTGCACCAGGGATGGCGCTTCTTGGAGAAGCCATAGTTTCTCCAAATGAAATCATGAAATATTTTGGAACCGACGGATTCGAAACCAGAGAATGTGATTTTGCCTATAACGCCACGCATATGGCTTTGCAATGGGATATGCTGGCAACGGCAGATACCAAAGTTATGCTTGCTGCACAACAAGAAATTTTACAAAAACCTTACGGCACGTCATGGATAACATATACTCGTTGTCATGATGATATAGGATTGGGTTATGATGATGCGATGATTAGGCATGCCGGTTACGAAGCCTATGCACATCGTAGTTTTTTGAAAGACTATTATTCTGGCAATCATTCTTTTTCATCTGCCAGAGGTGCCTTGTTTTCTTCCAATCCAAAAACGGGCGATGCACGTATCAGTGGCTCATTGGCTTCTTTATGCGGACTGGAAGTCGCTTTAGAAAATAATAATTCATTAGCCATTCATACAGCTGTAAATAAAATATTGCTGATGCAGGCGCATAGTTTTTTCCTAGGAGGAATTCCTATGATTTTTTATGGTGATGAAGCCGGATATACAAACGACTATTCTTATTTGCAGGACCCATCAAAAAGTTATGATAACAGATGGATGCATCGACCAATTATCAACTGGGAGAAGAATGAAAACATTCATCATAAAGGCTCAATAGAAAGTATCGTTTTCGAAGGCACACAAAAGTTGATTGCCATCAGAAATAAAATCCCTGCATTTGCAGATATAAAAAATCTGATCTGGCTCACACCACATAATCATAGGATTGCTGGCTATCTGCGTCACACTAAAGAAAGTAATGTTTTTTGCGTTTTTAATTTCAGCAATGAATACACAGATTTAACATGGTATGCATTCAAAGAAAAACATTTGCGTCCTTCTCAATTATTTGATCATTGGAGCGGAAATACTTTTAATATAGGTAACGACCACGAATACATGACGTTGGCTCCATATCAGTTTTGTGTGTTGGAGGTGATTGTGTAATGGATTGGGGATTGGGGATTGGGACTTGGGATTTATTTAAAATAAAAACTAGGTAAAGAATATTTTTTTACCAAGCCTAATAATACACCATTAGTCCAGCCAAATCCATCTTGCCCTGGATATTCACCACCGCCGGCTTCTAAGGTTAGATTTTCGACATTATATTTTTCCATCAACTTGCCTGTTCTTAAATACACTTTCGAATTCAATCTAATCCAACGTTGTGCAATGTCTTTAGCTAAAGTTTTTTGACCGCATCTGTCTAAGCCCCAAATGCTCATCCATTGTAATGGTGCCCAGCCATTAGGTGCATCCCACTGCTGTCCGGTATTTTTCTCAACAGAGATCAAACCTCCGGGTTTTAATAATTTCTTTTTTAAAACATCGGCCATAACTACTGCTTTCTGTTTTTGATTTTTTATGCTTTCAATATTAAAACAAAGCGGATACATTCCAGCAAGTGATATTGAATTTTGTTTAGTGTTATTCAAAAAATGATAATCTGTATAAAACTTCACTTTAGGATTCCAGAAATATTTATTGATATCGCCTCTCTTATCAAAGCCTTTATCATAGTTGATAACTTTAGCCATTTTTCTGGCTTTGATTATAGTTTCCTGAAGTTTTAAAATCAAACAATTCAAATCAACAGGAACAATATCTGTTGTTTCAATTGTAGTAATGCTTTTGCCATCAGCAAACCATCTGTTGCTAAAATCCCAACCACTGCAGGCCGCAGCTCTCAAATCTTTGTAGGCTTTTCTTCTTACACTGTCTGATGCGTGTTGCATCGCTTCTTCGGATTCAAATCTTTTGTTGCTGGTATAAAGGCTAACTATTTTGTCGACATTTGCCACATCAATATCATAACTTTCTTGTCTTGGTTTTTCTTCATCGTCCCAGTACCTGTTTAAGTAACTTCCGTCTTTCATTCTTACCACACGCTTATATGACTCACCAGGAAGCAAAGACGAAGCGCCTTCCATCCAGTAAGCATATTCATGTTCCATTTCATTAAGGTATTTGATATAAACTTCGTCTCCTTTAATTGAAGCTAGTAATTCAACCATTAAAGCAAAATAAGGAGGCTGCGAACGACTGAGGTAATAAGAACGATTGCCGTTAGGTATGTGCCCGTAAGTCCTAATCAAATAAGCAAAATTTTCAACCATGTTTTCGATGATTTCAGTTTGCCCGTTAGCTTTCAAACCTTGCATAGTAAAATATGAATCCCAGTAATAAATTTCTCTGAACCTTCCTCCAGGCACAATGTAGGAATTGGGCAATGGCAATAAACTGCTATTAGGATTTTCTTTATCAGCATCACGAGTCAACACCGACCATAAGTTATTAATGTGCATGGTAACATCTTTTTCCTGCATTACATAATTCAATACAGGCGGCGCAGCTGGCAATTCAAAATTATCGAGCACAAAAGTTTTTAAATCAAAGCCTTCTTTACTTTTTTCTTCATGATATTTTTTTACAATTTCTTTTGGGTTGATTTTGGCGATACAATCCACAAATGTTTTATTGTCGGGGAAAATATTTTTTACCTGCACATCTATAAACAACTGGCCATAGATTTTATCGGGAGTTGGGGGATAATTTTCCTGAGCGAAAGATGAGAAAGAAAATAAAGCCAAAATGAAAATAAAAGTAAATCGAAGCATAGCATGTTTTATTAAGAGGCTGAAAATTACGGAAATAATGACCAAAAAATTAAGGTCGCATTGGAATTTAAATTGACCGACTACTGATTGATTTTTTCTGAGGAGTTGATTGAAGAATTGTAAGGTGAAGAAACTTTAGTGGAGATAAATAAAGTTCAGTGAGGGTGAAGAAACTTTAGTTGAAATATTTGGCTATGTCAGCTGCGTGGACGTAATATTGCGATATTGCAATATTACCCAACTCCTTACATCTAAGCTACCTCATCTTTAATATCAACTTTCCCATTCCCTAAACGATTTTTATAACCTTAAAAAAAAATAGATTGCCATTTTCAGACAATCTCTCTTTTTCTAAAATAAAACAAAGTTTATTTATTCGGCACCATCAATTTGTGCGCGTTGTACTGCATAATTTGCAACATTCTTACCTACAACCAAACCCACCTCACAATCGCTTCTGTAATGAATACCACCATACAACCTCGACATAGAAGCCTCTTTAGCCATAGCATCATATGCTGCAGCCTTCTCTGGTATAATATGTGATAATACAGTAGCTGCTGCTGCGCTAAATGTAGAGTGTCCTGATATATATGCAGGGAAATTTGGAACACCTGTCAATGTCTTAATTTCTGGATTCAATTGTGTAGGGCGTGGATTGAAATAATAATACTTGGTGTACCAACATACAATACCAGCATCCATTAACGACATGTTTAACAAAGCCAAATTTCTTGCCCAACGTACTTCACTAAAACTTTTACTGATAAAATCTTCAGCAGCAATGGCATTCCAATGTCCTGGAGGCGTAGATGTTCCAACACCATCAGCCCAATAATGTACAATCGCCGTTTTTTCTCTGGTAGGATGTTTAACGTTGTCTAGCACCTCAGCCAATTCTGTTTGCATTTGTGGACTATTAGTTGATGGTGGAGGTGGTGGCAACAAGGAAACTTTAGTTAAAGAATCAAATAAAAAAGGTTTTACATTTCCATACAAAGGCAGCATTGGCGGCCTTTTAGGTGATTCCAAACTTATCCATGGTGTTTCTCCTCTGGTAATGGCATCTGTTTCTAATTGAGCCCAAATGGTTGGTGTTCCAACTGCAGCACCTGCACGGTCGCCTCTCGCTCTTGCTACAAATTTTAATGCAACCGCTTTACCCAACGCCTCTCCTGCATCAATATCACTTCTAACATTGGCACCCGAAACAATGCGTGCTCTTTTATGCTCTTCAATTTTTTGTTGTATGAAATCTTGATCACCCGGAAACAATAATTTCAACATCTCAGCACAAACGCCAGCAATGGTAGCATCTTCCGAAGGATATGATGATAAAGGACTTTTAGGAATTAATACATTAAGTGTGGTATCCACTTGATATGGAGAAGGTCGGTTGTATTGTTTTTTATAATACCATGCAGCTACCAAAGCATCGTATTGTGCTGCGCTAACATACGCATAAGCTCTTGCCGCATAAGGTGGATTCGCAAATGGAAATAGCGGGTATGCCAAAGGGTTAGTGGCACTTGGAATTGGATAGGTTCCATCCGCATTTTGATAAGGTGGTAAATTATGCTTCGCTACCAATTCCCTCAAAATTTCATTCCATCTAAAAACAGCACCAGCGCTCCAGTATTTTACAATTTCTTTATCTTCTCTCGAAAGATTATACTGACAACTTTTTATTTCATTAATCTGAGCTACATAATCAGGAGTATTAGTTGCTGCAGGTGCAGGCACAATAATTTCATTGGGAGCCGTTAATAAAATTGTTTTCCAAGTACCTGCATTTTCATCAGGATTTATTGGGTTCAATGCAGCCACATTATCTGTGCGACCTTCTATCTCTTTACTACAAGAGGATAAAAGCAAAATAATAGCCGATGTATATAGTATTGTATTTAAAATTATTTTTTTCATGTTGATTTATTTAAAATCTTATTTTTTATTTTGTTGCTTCTTTACTTTTCTCATTTGAATGTTTACTTTTTAATTCAAAAACATAAAGCAATCCACCGTGGTAGTTATTCGCTTGTCCCATGTTACGGCCTGATATTGTAAAATCTGCACCACCTTCTACAGCGAATTCATGTTTGGTAAATAGTACATACTTTACTTTCGCACCTATTGTTGTAGCATTCATTTCATTACTTGGAAAAGGCATGTTATTTCGCGTAATATCAAAACCACCTAATGTATTCCATTGATTGAAAACAGCTTCTGCAATCAATCGTTCGCTTCTATAACCCGCACGAACATTGATGTTTGAAGCATTAGGCATTTCTACTTCATTACTGTAAATCATGTGATCGGTATAATATGAATTCCTGTCAATTTTTATATTGCTTCTCAATACATAAGTGGCAGAGGCTGTTGCAAAAAAACTATTCACTTGATAGTCAACCAAAGCACGTAATGAAGCTGTTTTGCTTTTTAACCCAATTGATAATGGAAGATAATCTGCGTCATAGTTGGTTAATGGAACTGATGCACCACCAATAGCGTAAAGAGAGAATGTTCCTTTCCCTAAATCTTTTTCCATGGCAAGATATTTCACAAATACACTTAAATCCTGAAGGCCTTTATTTCCTTTTAGTGTACCTGCTGAAGCTTTTGTGGAAACATAAGGAACACTAAAAAGTACATTTAAATTGTCTGTTACGCCATAGTTCCCCATGATTGCATATGACTGGGTAGAAACTGTTCCCAAGTTGGCATTATCTCTTTTCAAAGTTCCTTCCCAATAATTTTTCCAACTATTGTTCATGTAAGATGGACCCACACAAAATCTATTTTTTTCCATCATGATTGCATCTAAATCTGTTTGTGCTTTTGTAATATTGTTTAGCAAAAACAACATCACAAATAAAGTTATACCGTGTTTTAATTTATAAGAGTTCATTGAAGTGATTATACTGTTTATAGAATAGAATGATTATATTTTTTCTGCGCTATTGATTAATAAATTCAGCACAGGCTGTTGTCATTTTTTTGACAACTACATTCGTTAATAGAAAAAGATAGTGAAATTAAACAGTCGCTTCTGGAGGAAATTCTGGTAAGTTCTTAAACTCAATAGGAATATAAGTTGAAATATATTCAGGATAATTAGTAAAGATGAAGTTGTTGTTGCAATTAAATGAATAATGAATTAGTTCTTCAAAATCATCAAAAGCAATCTTGGCAATCGTTTTGGAAGAAGGTGATTTTTGATTTCCAGATTTATCAATGCCATTTGCATTGGCAAAATAATCACTTGTGTTTTTCTTAATCTGTTGTGATAAATTATTTTGGATGCATTTCAAAACCAAATACCCATTTTCAATTTTTTTCTCAACATAATTGTAGGTAATTCCTTTTATGTTGATCTGCCCATCCTGACGTTGAAAAGAAGTATTCTGGTAATAAGGCATGTTCAATGGCACACGCAATTCAATCAATTGATTTTTATTGTATTGATTTTTATCAATGGCGATAGAAATCTTTTCATTGGATTTTTCAAGCAGAACTTGTTGAACGAAATAATATCCTGTTACATTGAACAGAAAAATGAAAAGCAGTAATATGGTTATTAATTTTTTCAATTTTTATTTTCGCGTGACGAAGATATGTTTTTCTTTAGATAAAGAAATCGTCACCGACTTCCATCCTTTTGGTAAAGTAGATATTTTTTGTTCGATTCCTTTTGGGGTAATTCCCAATCCACCAAAACCCATCATTACAGCTTGTAATACGCCGCCAGCACCGGTTGCAAAATAAGGATTGGTGCCGCCTTTAGTTTCGGCTATCACTCTGAATGGCGGATTTAAATTAGGAACATAGGCATCTTTAAACCAGGTTCCTGCTTTTTCGGCATTACCCAATCTGGCATACAACAAACTGAATATCGCCTGTGTCATAGCCGGCGTTCCTTCATTAGGAATGCGCGTTTCATAATATTCCAGATCTTTTCTGATTAATGATGTGTCTGTTATTTGATGTAACGGGTAAGATAATAAATTCGCATCCGCTTGTTTGATGCCTTCTCCTTTGTATGATTCATGTTCGCGGGTAACGCCATTTTCCATTTTTAAAATAGGAATGTTTTGAGCTACATAATTCCAGTCGTTGTCGGGGTTGATTCCCAAAACTTTCGCAGCAGCAGTTGCATAATTTAGATTGGCTATTGCTGCGGCGTTAGTGAAGGCGTTGTTGTTTACATTCTCCGCCCATTCATCTGCAGCCACAACGTTATTAATGTCATAATGACCAAGTGAATTTCTTTCAACACGTGAGGCCCAGAAATCTGCTGTTGCTTTCAATATCGGATAACCTTTTTCTGCGAGCCATTGTTTATCCTGTGTAACACAATAATAATTCCAAGCAGCAATTCCCACACAGGCAGTAATATGATGTTCAAACGGACCGCTCAATGCCCATACCGGCGTTTCTTCTACCCCTGTTTCAGCACTTTCCCATGGAAACATAGCACCTTTGAAACCTTTGCTGAATGCATTTCTTTTAGCAGCCTCCAATCTTTGAAAACGATATTCAATCATGCTTTTCGCCAGCTCCGGATGTAATACCAACAGTGACGGATACATCCATAATTCTGAATCCCAGAACACATGTCCGTTGTAACCCAATCCACTCAATCCCATTGGAGAGACTGATAACGAAGTGCCTTCTCTTACAAATGAATACAAATGATACATCATGGAATGAACATCTTGTTGGGCCTGTTCATCGCCATCAATGGTAATATCACTTTGCCATAAATTGGCCCAAGCTTTTTTATGAAAGGCAATCAATCTATCACGACCTTCCAACTTAGCAAAAATAGTAGCACGTTCGGCTTCGTTTAAAGGATCATCGTGATGAGCAGAAGTAATAGATGAACCGGCAATGGAATAAGAATAAGTTTTTCCTGCTTTCAAATCTTTACCGAATTTCATCAGGTGCATATTGTTGTCCCACATTTCATGAATAACTCTTGGTTCTTCACCATGAGGTTCAGAAAATAAAAATGTGTTAGAGGCACACATGGTTAATTTGCCTGTCGGACTTTTAGCCGTTGACGTTAGTAAGCTGATAACTACATGTGGACGGTCAATTTCATTATAATAATTCTGAACATCTTTCAAAGCATCAGGCGCTTCCATGACAGATGCACCATTGATGTGAATGTCTTTTTTAGGCGTAATATTTACATCCATCAACACTGTGTAAGGCAAATGACGCAATGCATAATAAGTATAAGAAACTGTTGCTTTATCACCGTAATCAAAACTTGTGGTGAAAGATGCATTTTGCATATCCAGCTCCTGTTTCATATTGGAAACCGATTTAGCATCAATTCTTCTGCCATCGATTTCAAGATACATGTTGAGTAAATTGAAACTCTTCAAAAAATTACTCACTCTACCTCTTCCATACAAATCATAGGCACCTGCCAATACCACATCTTTCACTTTGAAAGGTTCAGGCGAAGAGACAATTCCAATCATTCCATTGGCTACTGTAACTCCGTAATAATTTGAAGGATCAATTTTATCAGCTGTGATTTTCCAGGAATCAATTTTTTGGGAATACGCGTTGACGTTGATAAGAGCCAGAGTAATTAAAATAAATCTCATTGAATTTTGTTTATTGTTTGTTGTTTATTGTTTGTTGTTCAATAACCATAAACAACAAATCACAAACAAATTAATGTAACCCTTTTCCGTCAGAAGCAACCTTTTGAACCTATTGAACTCATTGAACCTTCCAAACCTATCCAGCTTATCCAGCCTATCTAGCTAGCCTCTCTAACGTTCACCCTATCCAAACACGCAACGTCCCTTGCAGGAGACATTGCTGAGAAGTAGGATTATCCAGCCTATCCAGCTTATCCAGCCTATCTAGCATATTCCCTACTTCACCTCAAACTTCGCCTCCAATACATCTCTCGAATTACCACCAACAAACACTGAAAACTTTCCAGGTTCAAATATAGTGTTACCATCAGCGTCAAAGAATGATAAATCTTTTGCTGACAATGTAAAAGTTATGGTTTGTGATGAACTTCCTGCTAATTTAATTTTTTGAAATGCTTTTAATTCTTTTACTGGTCTTACTATAGAAGCAGCATAATCTCTAATGT
>CALCNY010000175.1 GCA_937897585.1 uncultured Chitinophagaceae bacterium
TTTATCGAGATCCTTTCCAAACAATATATTTATAGATAATAGTAAAAATGGCGATGTTATTGAACATGATGAATACCTATCTATCGCAGATTTAGGCAAATTTTTCAGAACTAGTATTGACGATTTCGAATTTACTCGAAATTCATATCTCATTGCCGACAAGTCTAGAGCTGCTGAAATTCGTCAATCATTAATTAATAGAAAAAAATTACTTTGCGGCATAGCTTGGAGAAGTACTAGAGAGAAGATAGGTGCGAGTAAATCTATATCGCTTGAGCATCTTTTACCTATTTTAAATATTAATTTCTTTATTTTTGATTAAGAAATTTGAATCAACTTAAATATTAAGGATTAAAACATCCTACATTATAATTATTTTAATAAAAAAAGGGAGTCCGAAAATCGAACTACCCTTTTAATATTTAAACGGAACACGAGTTAAAGATTATTCTTAAAATACACCTACCTTTTTATTGCAAAGTGCGCTTTAAATATCCGTTGCTCTCCATTCTCAGTATAATTAACTGTAAACCAATAATCGTCGGCTGGCAATAGTTGATTGTTAAAAGTTCCATCCCATCCTAAACCTGTTGTACTAATTTGCTTCAGTAATTTTCCTGCTCTATCATAAATATAAATTACGGCAAACGGCTGATTACTCAACGCTGATATATTCCAAGTATCATTAAAACCATCTCCATTTGGTGTAAAATACTTAGGAAAATCTACAACAGAAACGGTTGTGGTTACCTCTGCACATGCTTTTAAATCCCTTACATGAATGATGTGCGTGCCTGTTTCTACTGCTTCAAATATCGAACTTGGTTGAAATGGACCATAATCTAATGCGTATTCATAAACCCCCATTGGGGATGCTGTGATTTGTATCGTTGCATTATCGGCAAAATAATTACTTACTACTTCGGCTGATGCAATCTCTGGTGGTGATGATTGGCTGATGATGGCTGTTGCTTCTCGCATGCAAGCTGGTGTTGTTTGTGATGTCACGGCTACCTTATAAGTACCAATTGCTTTTACTTCATAACTTGGCTGATCTGCTAGTATTGGAGTTGTAATAGCTGTATTATTCCAATACCATTGGAACGTGTATTGCAACGGGTCAAGTCCTGTGTCTAATAAATAGGATTTCAACAAGGTGTTGGTTAGACTATCAATACAGATATAACCGTCTTTGTCTAAACTAACTCGTGGCATTGGTATTACATTTATAGTAATTGCTGGTGGTGGTAAATTACTAAATGTCTGTGTACAGCTCGGATTGTCGTTGCTTGCCACACTTACTAAAGTGTAAACTGCAGTCGAAGTCAATATTCCTGTTTGTAAAATGGCTGTACCGGCTTGATTTAGCACTATCGTTTGATTACTTCCTCCGTTTATGGTATAGGTTACAACTGCACTAGGTGTGCCATTAAAGTTAATTTCTGATGTACTTCCTGAGCAAATTGTTCCATTACTGGCTGTAAATGAATTTACAACTGGCAAATCTCGAACTATTACTCTGGCTACTCTTGATATTATAGCGGGACATGAAGGACTAGTTATAATACAAATATAATTACCACTATCGGTAAGTTGACCTGTTAGTGTGAATACATTTGGAATGGCTCCTGGATTTGGAATGTTTACATTGTTTAGCTGCCATTGGTAAGTAAGGTTTGTTCCTGTTGTTTCAACTACTAAGTTTAAAGGACTGCCTTTACAAATTATGCTTAAAGGTGCTGGTTGGGTTGTGATTTTTGGAGATTCATTTATTACGACTACGGCTGTAATCGAATTGACATCTAGACATGTACTATTTTTAACCACACAATAATAGTCGCCTGAATCAGCAAGAATTAATCCTGTTTTAGTATATGTAGCTGATGTGGCTCCTGGAATGAGTATATTATCATGATACCATTGGTAGGTAACGCCTGTCGCTATTGGTAATTGTAATCCTATACTAAGTGTAAATGATTCTCCTTCACATTTTGTTTGGGATTGAGGATGATTATGATGCTTATTGGTTGATCTACTATCAATGTTGCCATATTGGAAGTGGCACTAGAACATAAGTCTTTTACCACACAAAAATAATTTCCTGTATTTGCAACTGTTGGTGCATTTATAGTATAACTATCACCTGTTGCTCCTACTAATGGATTGGATATTGTGTTAAAATACCATTGATAAGAAAGAGATAAACCTGTAACTGTAGCAACTACACTAAAAGTTGCTGGCGTTCCTGTTCCAGCACAAAGAGTCATTCCTTGTGGTTGTGACGAAATTCCTGTTAATGTATTGATATCAATTGACACTGCTGCAGCACCTGCTAGGAATTGACTACATGTCGTGCTTGGACGTACCACACTCACTAACGTATAAGTAGTTAACGTTGTCAATGACGCTGTGGTAACTAGTGTTGGATTGGCTGTGATTGTTACGTTTTGATTTGTAGTGCCATCATTATAGGTTACTACATCACCTATTGTTCCTGAAAACAAAAGAGTGCCTGTGGTTCCCGAACAAATTGTTGCATTTTGAACGGCTAAGGTTGCTGTCGGCAATGGATTTA
>CALCNY010000176.1 GCA_937897585.1 uncultured Chitinophagaceae bacterium
CAAATTGAGATTGAGAATTAGCAGTGAAATCTACTGTAGTTGAAAGACAATCCTGATGAATATTGAAATTGAAATCAGCAACAATGTTTTCAATGCGAATACTATCTGGACCATGTAAACTTAATTGACAACCTCCTGCAAAATTTACAGTCATAACTGGTAAGTAACTGCCTGCTAGTATGTAATTATGGTTGACAGTAGTGTTGGCAGTTGTTAATGTTGTTCCATCTCCAAAATTCCAGTTATATGATGTGGCTCCAGCAGCAGTAACATTAAATTGCACAATATGATTGTTACAATAAGTACCACCTGTATAGTTAATTGATGCTGTAGGTTGTGTGATAACAATCGTGTCACTCACAGATCCAGAACAACCACTTGGTAAAGAAACGCTCATGGTTACAATAAATGTGCCTGTTGTATTGTAAGTATGACTTACAGAATCTCCTGTACCTGTGGTGCCATCACCAAAATTCCAGTTTGCTGAAACTGAAGGTAGGTTATTGTTGTAAAAATTGATGGTATGAGGCGCACAAGATGTATTTGTTTCTGAACTGTGAAATGAAGGTGTAAAACCGCCAGTAATATTTACAGGCAAGGTATCTCTACAACCAAATGAATTAAAAGGAATCATTTCTAGCCATAAAGTTGTGTTTAGTGAAGGCCCAGGATTTAATACTGCGTGTTGACCATTCGCAACTATTGTCGTATAATTTTGATTCCACCAATGGTAATAATGAAAGCCCGGAGGCGCATCTAATGTTGTTATATTCGGATAATTACAATCATATTGTACACCAATTGATTGTCCGCAAGTATTTTCAACATCAACATAAGCATAACCCCAATGGCCTCTTCTTACGCAATCTGCTGTTGTAAATTCTAAGTACATAGTTTTTCCGGCAAACGCTCTAAGACTGATAAATGCTGAAGACCAAGGCTTGTAAATTACCGAAGTGTCAACAGTTGATCTGGCAAAACCAGGAAGATTTGATGTAGAGATATATTCAAATGAAGCACAATCGACATAAGCATTGGCTGCTGAATCAAATAAACGTGCTGTAAATCTAGGTTGTGACCATGCAGTATGGCCAGGATCTTGAAACACTACCGCATAATCATATTTGATTGAAAAATTACTGTCATTTTGAGGAACTCTAATGGTATACGCAATTCTTTCAGCCTGCGCACCGATATTGGTATTGCCTAATTTAACTGCAAAATTGCTACCATCTGGAGGATTTGTTGGGAATAATCCGAAGAAGTCAACTGGTGAAGGTAAAGCTCTGGTAACAATTCTGTGTCTGTTTGCAACTGGACCTGCAACCTGAGTAACTGTTACAACATTTGATGTGCCAACTGAATCTACTGTTCCTGTGTAGCATCTCCAATTGGTGAAATCGCCATATTCAAAGTTTAAGTTTTCTGGACAATTGGTATTGGCGTTATTGACAACTGAAGTATTTGTTCTTAGTTGAGTATTGACTGTGTTAGAAACCGGCTCATCATAAACCAAACGACCATCTGTTTCCAGATGGGCTTTTCTATTGTTTTTCTCAATAAGAATGATTCCATTTTTTATTCCATAGCAGACATCAGCATCAATAACTTTAATAGTCGCTCCTGATTTATTGATGAGTAACCATTTTTTGTTTTGATAAGCAATTGTGTTTGATGAAGTAAAATCGAAAACCATGTCAAAAGCACATGGTATAACTTGAACGCCATTTTCATTTATAAAACCCCATTTTTCGTTGATGGATACTGCAGCAATATGATTTGAGAAATTTCTTGCCCCATCGAAAATTGCAGGAGAAATTGCTTTTGCTTTGTTGTTTATGAAACTGAATTTATTGTTTTTTAAAACTCTTGAAAAACCATTGATTGGTAATTCTATTTCATCCCAGCTGGTTGTTGAAGTATTGGCTTCAACTGAAACAGGCAAAGCGAGTCGAGAATTTGTATTTTGTCCGGATACACTATATCCAAACAAAAGGAGTAAGATGGGTATAAGTTTTTTCATCGGCGTATTGGATGCGACCATAAGCAGGTCGGTTATAGGATATATCTATAACGTCGTGTTGTATATTTTATTTTGTAATTATTAAAAAAAAGAGAAAATAATTGAAAATGAGTAAGAACACTTAGTGTTTTTACGAATCAATTTTTGAGAATAGCCATACAAATCACCAATAAATGGCTTGATTTTGTAGAAATAATATTTTACATAGAAGTATAAACGGATATTGTAAAGAAATATTGTAATTAAAAAAGGCTTCCATTTGGAAGCCTTCGCTTTTTATAAAAAAATCATGTTTAATGATGTATTATTCAAATGTCTTTGGTCAGGATTGATTATAAATTATCAATTCTGGCTTCAATTGAATTTTGTATGGATGTTGAAACTTTAGATAAAATATCATAACCGGTTTCTTGTTCAATAAAATCTACAGAAGTTCTGTAAGTTTTCCAGTCACTATTTACATTGTCGTTGTTTGGCATCACCACACTGATTACTCTTGTACTTGAATTTACTCTGCTCAAATCATTTGATCCGTTAGACAAAACAACTACTACCTTCCACACATTTGCAGGAACCACTACTCTACTATTGTCTATAGAGGTAGCTAAGCCACCAGATGTTGTTGTACCACCTTCGCCATAAGCTCCAGAAATGATGTACAATTCATTTCCCCCTTGAACCAAAGTTCTGCAATAATCTTCCAAACCAGCCCAAGTAATTTGATTGTTATGAGGTGCTTGAGGAACAATATTCGTCATTAAAAATGTAGAAGAGTTTGCTGCAATTGAAGATGTTCTGTCAGCAGAAGGACACATATGACCTCTGTCGAATCCACTTGAGCTATAACTCAGATTATCTACTTTATACCAATCTACTGGTAATTCCGTATTGGCTCTGAAATTATCCTGACGAGGAACCGATCCCAAGTCTGTAGATACAACGTGCCAGCTTACCCAGTTAGGTATGCCTCTATCACGGTTATAAGAAACTGAATAGTATCCTTCTTTTAAAAGAAAATTGCTAAAATCAGCGACGTTAGTGGTAGCATTACTTGGATTTCCCATTACCAAGGTGCTGTCTGTTGCACTTGTTGGTGGCGCTACAGGAGGAACAATTACAGGAGCACCAACCGGATCTGTAGTTTCAACTAAAATGGGGTCTTTTGTGCAAGATGAAAAAATTGCAATAGAAGCAAATAGTATTAAAAAACTGTTTTTTCTGATCATGAGTTTTTACTTTATGTTACATCATTTCCGATGCTCCGCAATAACGGATTTCAAATCTACAATTTTGTTTTGAAAATCCTTTAAATCAGTAGCAATTTCCATTTGTTCAATCAATTAGAAATTATTTACTTCAGTTAAAATAAAACGATAAACATTTAGTGTAATTTTAGTGACTATGCTGAAGCAATTGATGATATGGTTTTGTTTGATTTTTTGTATACAAAAATCGTATTCACAAAACATAACGGGAACTTGGGAAGGTTTGATGTCTGACGAATATTTCAAATTGTCGGTTAAACAA
>CALCNY010000177.1 GCA_937897585.1 uncultured Chitinophagaceae bacterium
TATGAAAAACCGTGTATATAACGCCGGGCATCTTCACTTTAGTATGTAAATCAATAAATTAGTTGAAAATAGTTAGAAACTGGATGCTAGATACTGGATGCTGGATATTAGAAACAGCATTCATTTCATTTTATGCCTTCGAGTCTTTCTTCGTGTCAAAAAAAATAAATAATAAGAAAGTAAAAATATGGAATAAGGAAGTGGCGATTCACTCTGAAAAATTAGCATAACGGTCAAATCAACATCAAACGTCAAACACCAAACAATAACCAATTCGTGAATTCGTGGTTACCCAAAATAAAAAAAGGGCCATGATAGAAATCGCAGCCCGTATTAATCCAATATCCTATGAAAAACCGTGTATATAACGCCGGGCATCTTCACTTTAGTATGTAAATCAATTATTTAGTAAAAATAAATTTCAACATCACAACGCTACATCAAAGCGCTTACCTAAGTTTTGTAAATCATTCACTACCTCATCTAACAACATAATTCCATTCTTTCTTCTGTCTGCTTCAATTTCTCTTTCGGGATCGCCAGGCACAATTACTTTTTCAAAACCATCTGCAGGTATTGCATTTCTGAATCTTTGAATCCATAAGTCCATATCTGATTTAAAAGCTTCAGCAGAACGGAAAGCATCAATTCTCATCGCTCCAAAAAAATGACCAATACCCTTTCCAGGCTGATTCTCAGGCATCGGCACATATGCAGGAAACGGTGGAACCCAGGGACCAAAATTCGCTCCACTCAACACGCCTGAGAAAATATCTACAATAGAACCCAGCATATATCCTTTGTGGCTACTATGTTCTCTATCGCTTCCCAAAGGCAATAAAGCACCACCTTTTTTCAACTCATGTGCATCATTGCTATTTCCACCATCGCTATTTTGAACCCAACCATCTGGAACAGGTTGATTTTTTCTTTGCAAAATTTCAAGTTTGCCATTAGCTGCTGTGGTAGTTGCAAAATCTGCAACAAATGGAGGTTCGCTTCCTGCGGGAACAGCCACAGCAATAGGATTGGTACCCAACATCCTTTCTTTTGAAAATGTTGGAGCCACTAATGCAGAAGCATTTGTCATCGCAATGCCAATCATATCTTCAGGTAAAGCCATCATCGCATATTGACCAGCAATTCCAAAATGATTACTGTTTTGAACGCTAATCCATCCACTTCCAACTGCTTTTGCCTTGTTAATAGCTACTTGCATGGCGAAAGGTGCAACAACAAGACCAAGACCACTATCTCCATCCACCACACCCGTGCTTGGCGTTTCGTGAATTATTTTAATATCTGGATTTGCATTGATTCTATTGACTTCCCAAAGTCTTACATAACCTGTCAGCCTAGCTACACCATGACTATCCACACCACATAGATCAGCACTTAATAAAGAGTTCGACGCTATTTCAGCAGCAGATTCAGAACAGCCAATTTTCTGAAAAATGACTTTGGTGAAAGTAAAAAGTTGTTGATGACTGTATTTTTTTTCCATTTTGCGAAGATAATACTCATAAAACAGAGAAAATCATTCGGGAAGATTGAGCAAAAAAAATCTATTCCGTACATTTGCTTCCCGCATTAAAAACAATTTACCATGGGAAGAATATTTGAAGTAAGAAAAAGTGCCATGTTTGCTCGTTGGGACAAAATGGCGAAAAACTTTACCCGTATTGGAAAAGAGATAGCCATTGCTGTAAAAAGTAGTGGACCCGACCCCGACAACAACCCTGCACTCAGAAGATGTTACATTAATGCAAAAGCATGTAACATGCCAAAAGACAGAGTGGAAGCTGCTATAAAAAGGGCGATGGGTAAAGACACTTCTAATTATGAAGAAATCGTTTATGAAGGATACGCTCCTCATGGCGTGGCGGTAATGGTAGAAACAGCTACTGACAATTCAACCAGAACAGTAGCCAATGTAAGAATGCATTTCACAAAAGGGAATGGTGCCTTAGGAACGAGTGGCAGTGTGGCATTTACTTTTAACAGAATGGGAGAATTTAAAGTAAAAAATGCAGGATTAAATGTAGACGATCTTGAACTGGAATTAATCGATTTTGGATTAGAAGAAATCGGTGACGATGCAGAAGGAAATATTATCATTAGAACCGCTTTCAACGAATTCGGCAATATGAGTAAAGCCCTTGAAGAAAAAGGCATTGAGGTAATAACGGCAGAGCTTACACGAATTCCAACAACTACTGTAGAACTTGGAGAAGAAGAAGCACAGGATGTATTAAAAATGGTTGATAAACTGGAACAAGATGATGATGTTCAAAAAGTTTATCATAATTTAAAATGATTTTATTTTGATCAACCACGAATTCACGAATTAAATAAAAAAACCACCGTTGAAGCTATGGTTTTTTTATTTTAATTCATTTGAAAAAATTATTCCGCTATCATTTCTTTTACCACTCTCATAACATCTTCGCTGTTAGTTTTTGAAAAATAGTCTCCGTCGCTACCATAAGCTGGACGATGGGCTTTACCAGTTAGTGTTCTTGGGGCTACATCTAACAAACGATAACCGTTTTGCTCTTCCATTACTTTATTATACATGTATGCTGCAGCACCACCAGGCACATCTTCATCAACAAATAATATTCTGTTTGTTTTTTTCAATGAATCGGCAATCTTATGGTTGATGTCAAAAGGTAATAAGGTTTGAACATCTACAATTTCGCATGAAATTCCTGATGTAACTAAACGTTCTGCCGCTTCCTGAACAATCCTAAGTGTAGAACCATAACTCACAATAGTGATATCCTCTCCTTCTTTAATAATTTCCGGAACACCAAGAGGAACGGTATAATCCAAAAGATTGGACGGCAATGTTTCTTTCAATCTATAACCGTTCAAACATTCAATAACAAGACCAGGATCATTACTTTGTAAAAGCGTGTTGTACATTCCTGCAGCTTGTGTCATATTGCGAGGCACACATACATACATTCCCCTAAGTGCATTGATGATCATACCCATTGGAGAACCGCTATGCCAAATGCCTTCTAGCCTGTGTCCTCTTGTACGAACTATTAGCGGACAACTTTGCTGACCGGCAGTTCTATAATGTACAGTCGCAACATCATCACTAAGTGGTTGAAGTCCGTAAAGTAAATAATCAAGATATTGTATTTCTGCGATTGGACGCAACCCTCTTAATGCCATTCCAATGCCCTGACCCATGATAGTCAACTCTCTAATACCGGTGTCGAATATACGCTGTTCGCCATATTTCTCCTGCAAGCCACTGAAACCTTGGTTTACATCGCCGATGTTACCCAAATCTTCGCCAAATGCAGCAACTTTGGGATTAGCCACAAACAGCTGATCAAAATAATTATTCAAAATTTCATAGCCATTAAGTACAGGTGCATCTGAAGCATATGCAGCAGGTATCACTTTCACTTTCATAGCCGATTTTGGACCATCGTTGTACAAATAGGTATCATATAATTGCTCACCTATTTGCTTAATGCTTTGATAAAAATTTTTAAGCCCGTTTACTGCTTCATCTTTTGACTCATTTAAAATATGTATAGCCTGATACAAAGCCTTCATAATATCCCTGCGCATAGGCTCGCGATGAGACTTTAATTCAGCAATAATTTCTGAAATTCCATTTTGAAGATGAGCCACTTTTTCAAGAACAGCCACCGCCTGATCAACTTGATTTTTAAGTGGATGATGATATTTTGTCCAAGCTTGATTTCTGCATTGCTTTACATGTTTTTCAGCTTCAGTTTCAATTTCCAAAAGTTCTCCTTCTTCAGCGAGTGAATTTTCTAAAATCCACTGACGAAATTGAGCGATCCCATCCCATTCTTTTTCCCAGGCAAGTCTTTCTTGAGTTTTATAACGTTCATGACTACCCGAAGTGGAATGACCTTGTGGCTGGGTTAATTCTTCAATATGAAACAATGCAGGAGTATGAGTTTCTCTTATTTTTCGAATAGCAGATTCCAAAACTTCACACATGCCTGCATAATCCCATCCCTTTAATTTATAAATATCAATACCATTTGTGCCTTCTATTTGCTGTAAACCCGAGAGTGATTCTGAAATAGAAGCTTTTGTTGTTTGGTATTTTTTGGGTACAGAAATTCCATATCCATCATCCCATACAAAAACAGCCAAAGGCACTTGCAACACACCAGCCGCATTCATCGTTTCCCAGAAATGACCTTCGCTCGTGGATGCATCTCCGATAGTACAAAAACAAATCTCATTACCTTTATCACTTAGTTGATGCATCGTGTGCAACTGTTCTACATTTCTGAAAACTTTTGAAGCAAAAGCTAATCCTAAGGCTCTTACCATTTGACCCGCTGTAGGCGCAATATCACTGGATACATTTTTTAATTTTGATAAGTCCAGCCAATCTCCATTTTCATTTACAAATTTGGTAGCAAAATGAGCGTTCATTTGTCTGCCTGCACTTGAAATATCATGTTTAATTTCAGTATCTGCATACAACTGAGAAAAAAAATGTTCTGGATTACTCAAGCCAGCTGAAAACATGAAAGTTTGGTCGCGATAATAACCCGAACGAAAATCACCGGGTTTGAAAAATTTAGCCATAGCCACCTGTGCCACTTCCTTACCATCACCAAAAATTCCAAATTTTGCTTTTCCGGTAAGTACTTCCCTTCTGCCTAGCAAACTGGTTTCCCTGCTTTCACAACAAATTTTGTAGTCTTTTAAAATTTCATTTCTAAAGTTATCAAAACTGAGCTGGTCTTGCTCGTTGATGTCATTGCTGTTTGTTTGCATAAAACATGGTTATTGAATACCAAAAATCATTACATCAAATCGACTTTTCCAAAGTATTTATTGGCTTAAACAAAGAAAAAATAAAAATTTTCACCCTGATTTGTCTGAATTTGATAACAAGTGCCAAAAATAATGTTTTCAGTGTGTTTATCATGAATAATTTCTAACAGAGCAACAAAATCATCCCTGATTTTTATTCATTTATCAAAATATCATTTTTACTTTTTTGTTAAAAAAAAACAAATGACTTTAAAAATTATCTTTCACAAAAAGCTTTTTGTATCTTTAACCCTCTATTTTGCAAGTCGGATGATGAAAAAAATACTTTTTGTACTTATTTTGTGCCTTACAGGTACTTTCATTTATGCTCAAAATAACGGCA
>CALCNY010000178.1 GCA_937897585.1 uncultured Chitinophagaceae bacterium
TGTTTGGGTATGTTGTATGCTTATCAATTTTTAATTTGTCCAATTTTATTGATTGTTTCAGTCAATTCTTCTGGTTTTTTCGTTCCAATAAGTATTTTTTTACTATCGTTAAATTCAAGTTGTAAGCCTTTGTTACCTGAAATGCTAAATGCTGATCCTTTATCAAATGATCCAAGTCGTAAGCCCCAACCACCGTATTCTGTCATTGCTGAATATTGTCTAACATAAACTTTTGTAAGCGATTCCCAAGCGTAGCGTTTAAATTTTAAGTGTATTGGAAAAAACCGAACATAAATTCCATCTTTTTTAATTTTCGTTTCAAGACGAAAAGTCGTAAATAAAAGTGTTAATACAACAGTTAATGCAGCTGTTATTAAAAGTCCTTTATTACTCATTGGTTTATCACCAAATTGTTGCCCACCGATTATTTGTTTAATCACGCCAAATAAAAAAAGCCCGTTAATACCTAAAAGTATTAGCCAAGCCCACCATTGCTTAAATTTCTGTTTTTCTGCGAATAGAATTTCGTTATTCATTTTATTGTTTATTAATTAATTTTCTTTCTATTTTCTTTTCAAATATACTTTGAAAAATCAGGATATGCTCATCACCCCCCCAGCATTAAACCTACCAGTTGCCTTTGCTTCTCCCTTCCCAACTTCAATAATAACATCCACCTCATGAGCATGGGTATTGACACCTTTGAAGCGACCTTCCTTGGTGGTATGGTAAATGAAGATAAATGACACTCCCGGATATTGCTTGCGCAGTTCTTCCAGGTCAGACACATCCATGCCTGCCTTTGAAACAGAATCGATAAAAACAAACTGATAAGGACTTAAATCAGGAGAAATCCGGTCAGTGATATACAGGTTTGGATGAGAAGCGTTAAGTCTTTCAATCTTTTCTTTCAGTGTATAACCAAATCCCTCCTCTACAGCGCAGTATAGCACTTTACCATGATTTTCTGCCAGGTATTTAGCAAAGTCGAGGCACAAGGTTGATTTTCCGGATTTAGGTAAGCCATATACCATGGCAGAAAAACCAACAGAGGGATCACCAATTAAGTCTTTGTATTTCCCTTTTAGACCAATGGTTTCAAATTCCATTTGTAATAGTTCACGAGAAGGAACAACAATTGAATTTTCATCATCATGCCCATCATCAAATCCGTCTAGACTTTTTTTTTGAGCGAATAAATCATCGCCTACTATACCCATTAGTCCGTTGAGTTCTGCTCTGCTAATTTTCAAAGTATCGGCACTACCAGCAACGAAGTTTTTAAGAGCTTCATAAGCATCATTCAAACGCTTTGCATACTTATCGGATTTATGGATGTTACCTTTCTGCACAGCCTTAGTCATGCGCTCAACAAGCTTCTCTGCTCTCTCTTTCATTCCTTTTTTACCATTGAGGCTCACATAGGCTTTGAGCAAAGTAATGGATAGCATGTTCTCCTGGCTGCCTGCAATTTCTAGGTAGCGTTTTAGATTCTTGGCATCAATCTTAATCTCTGCCATATCATCCATTTTCTCGTAAGCCTTTATGAGCTGCTCTTGCATGAGGCTTATCTCTTTGGCATAAGGTGAATCCTTCCGGATTCTGCGCTCCAGGATTGCTTTCTGTAAACCGGTAAGGAGGTTCAATACCTGGGCTTGGGTTTTCACCTTGCCGTGCATGGCAGCATAGCGTTTGATGAACTGTACATCAGTATCTATTCTCTCAATCGGTGTTGCTTCAGTCTCATCCTCATCTTCTTCAGGAGCAGGCTTCACTGTTTTTACCAATACCATTTCGTTGGCATCAACAAAATGCTTTGCTTCCTCAAAAGAATCAAATTTTTCATTTGCAAATTTTTGATTTGTTTTCAAGTCCCAAACTATAAACTTGTTTGAAGTACTTGAAGCTGGTCTTATCTCAACCCTAAGTCCCTTGAAGTTTAATTTCGGGGCAGGTTTTGCTGATGACTTTACCGCCTTTTCCGGAAGGGCTTTTGTAGTTTTTGTCTTGCCATTTTTTTTCAGGTAATCACTAAGCTTTGAAAAATAAGCATCTACAACACGCTTGATATTCTCATTAGAGTTGTATGCCGACCAATTGCCCTGGGATGCCCCAACGACTAGGTTATGTCCCTTTGAGAGGGCTTCGGGCATGGTAGCCCAATCAATATCTTTTATCTCTGTAAAATAGTTTTTTGTTGTAAGCATGATTATCTCTGTTTTTAAATGTCAAATAATTCAAGTTCTAGTTCAAGTGCCAGGGCTTCGAGTTCTAATTCATTACTCATTACTTCCTCCATCGGAGTTGGTTCAGGTAGGCTCTGTTTGTATTCTAATAAATAATTCAATCTGCCAAATTCCTCCGCTCTACTCTCTGCCGTACGACCCTCCACCTGAAGGGCTGATTTCTTTT
This sequence comes from uncultured Chitinophagaceae bacterium, assembly GCA_937897585.1. GTDB lineage: Bacteria > Bacteroidota > Bacteroidia > Chitinophagales > Chitinophagaceae > Ferruginibacter. The sequence continues at coordinate 2,413 of CALCNY010000178.1, forward strand.
GCTCGATTTCGCCACGGAGCTCTGTCCAGCGAGGTGAATTCTGCTCGCCGTTGTAAGTCTCCGCTTTTGCCTGGAGTGCTGTCTTTTCCGCCTCGTATTGAGCTAATACAGGGCTTAAATCACTTGTCAGGCTATATCCCTTTGGCTTGAGGATAGTTCTTTCAGTTTTACGAACCTTACTCACATATTCTTTGAAATAACTGATGTAGTAACGATTTGAAAAGTAGATGCCAAGCACCGGATAACTATTTTCAATTTTACGACCAAGTGAAAGGATGTCCTTATCGGCTTGTTCCGTGCTATTCAAAACAGCTTCAATTTCCTCTTTAAGCTCCTTGGCTTTCTTAACCTGCTTATTTTGAATCTCACCGTCCTCAGCAACTTTTGGTATCTCTTTTAAAAAGTCAGAGTTCAACAGCGAAGTATGATACACTCTAATTGCCTCAATACTTTTAGCTCGATACTCGTTGTAGTCCTTAATATCATTTTGCACCTCTTTAATCGCCTCAATAGATGTTCCCAGTTTCTTGTATTCACGGTTGAGCTGCTCTTTCTCCTGGTCGAAAAACATTTTCACCAAGCGATCCACATCGGTAATCAAAGCGAGCTTGATTTCTTCGGGATCGAGGCTCTCCAAATCGAGCACATTGCCACGGTCTCCACGGAACCAAATATCATTGATACGAGAGGTCTTTTCCTCTAGCTTTTGAAACACGAATACATCCATGGAATCCTGAATCAGTGGCATCACTATTCGAACATAGCTAAACTGATTTCCCTGTCTCCAAATACGACCTTCTAGCTGGCGTATATCAGTTGGATTCCACTCTGGGTAACAGTTGTAAATCACCGTTCCTCGCTTTTGCAAATCAATCCCCTCACGGATAGTTGCAGTGCCGATGATGATTTTTACAACGCCATCCAGGAATGCCTCTTTGATTGTTTCCTTGCGTGTGTCGTTAATTTCAGAGGATATGATTTCTACTTCGTCAACTTTAGTGCGATCGTACATTACGCCTTTTTGATAACCCACTTCATTTTCCAGGTATTCTTTAATAAGTGGAAAGAACTGTTTACCCCTGTTCATGTAAATCACTTGACCGGATACATTCTCTGAATGCTGTTCGTGCCATTTCTTTACTGAGCGAATACACTCCATTACATATTGAATCTTCGGGCTTTCCTCTACAAATTCTTTGTAGTTCTCCGGATTTCCGTTGAGGATAAAGGGAGACAAAGCGTTATCCAAGCTATAAGCCAACGCCCTAAACAGATTCCCCATGTCAAGCTTTCCCTGGGTAGATTTCTTTGCCATGGCAACAATACCATTCTGATTCTCCCTTTGCTTAGGTGTCATGTTGATGTAGGTCAACACTTGCTTGTCCTGTGATAAACGAATCTTTGTGTTGTTAAAATCATACAGTAGTGGCAGGTTGATTTTCTTCGGTCGAACTACGCCAGCTTCTTCACCGGTCTTGTAAAGGATATGATTGTAGATTAGCTTTTGTAATATCCTGCGATTAGTAAAACTCTTAATAACTTCCTTTTCTACAATTTCCTCTTTGTAGTTAGCTGTCCATTCCACTGTTGGAAGTACAAACAAATCAAAGAAGGTATCGAGGTTTGCAATTCCATTATCACGCAGCGAATCATACGCCACAAGCGAGAGCATCGAATAAATCTCCAGCGGTGAATTGGTAAATGGTGTTGCAGTCAGCAGCATCGTGTTCCTGCCATACTTACGCTGGATGAAATTGAGAATTAAAAACGCTTTCTGTCCGGTTTCAGAAGTGGCAGATTGTATGTTGTAACGCTTGTTTCCATCATCATCAGCTTTCACCTGGCTAAATACATTCTTACATCTGTGGGCTTCATCAATCACCGCATAATCAAATCCCAACACATCCACATCTGCAATGGTATTCTTAAGTCCAATGCCGATCATCTCCCTGAATTTCTGATACTCAATTTCTTTATCACGGTGCGTTTTTTCTTTGGATTGTCCAAGCACATTCACCAGCTCTGTAAATAATTCCTCTGAAACTGAATCACCAAAACCCAAACGCTTAAAGCCCTCATAAGTTACCATGGTAATGGATTTCTCCGGGACAGCTTCACTAAGGTTTATTTTATCAACGATGTCTGTTCCAAGGTTAAACCAGTCATTAACGGTGATGCCTGTGTGCGACAATACACCTGACACAAATTCACCGGTCTTTTTATCCGTAAAGCCGATAATCTCATTCATCCATTTTTTGTAGGTAGGCTTTGGAACAACTACCAGTGGTCGTTTGCATTTACCCGAATACAGATTGTGAGCAAGATTGACAATAGCTGTCATGGTTTTACCTACGCCCACATCAAAAGAATTGATACCGGAACCCATGGCTTCCATGAATGCCACACCTTCACGCTGGATGTCAGTAATCAGAAGTAGCCCGGATTTGAAGCGAGCCGAACATTCAAATCCAATGGGCACTTTGGAATAGTTAATGTCTGATTGTCCGTTATACAGACGGTTCCAAGCATAGTCCAAACGCTGCTGATCCTCAAATGCCAATACCTCATGTAAAAACTTTGAAAATAAGTATTCACCCTCAATTCTTGCATTTGCTTTCAGCTCCGCTTTTTCTTCCTTACTCATTTTATCATCTCGAAGGGCTCGGTTGGCAATGTAATAATCCGCAATATCTACCGGTGAACTTTTCTCAAAATCAGTATCCTGGTTGAGTGTAAAAACCCATTTGATAAATACATG
>CALCNY010000179.1 GCA_937897585.1 uncultured Chitinophagaceae bacterium
ATAAAAAGTTAGATTCGGTCATATCAAATAAAGGCATTCCGAAAATTTGAAATGCTTTTATTATTCTTTTATAGTTTTCAGAAGTTCTTTCCACCCATAAATCCATATCTCCTGTAGTTCTGGAATAGCCATGTAAAACCACAGAATATCCGCCTACCAAAATATATCTCACTTCCGCTTCGTTTAGAGCGTTAATAAAATCCCTGAAATCTTCGTGAAAAATGTTAGCCATTTCTCTTTAAATTTTTGACATGAAATTGATTTCTGTCCATTTTAGGGGGAGTGTTAGCATTATATTTGTAAGCGACACTATTTAAATAGGCGGTTACTGAAAGTCTCTGTTGCCAGGTTATTGTTTTGTAATATTCTGAATGCTTGGCGGCCTCGGTTAATGTTTGAGCCTTAAATGCAGTCCTATTTAATTTTAAAAAACCCATTACCGAAATTAGCTTTTTTTGTTTTAAATGGATTCAGTACTTTTTTTCTTGGTTTTTTGTGTTCAATGTGCATTCAAAACCACACCTGGTTATTTTTTGCAATTGTAATACTATAATCCTCTCTGATAGTTTTTGAACATTAATGCATTGAGTTGTTTAATCTAATTGGTTACATTACAGGCTTCCCATCGGAAAGTATATTTTCAGTTCTTGTTAGTTTATATGTTTTACTTTCTGAATTGAACTTGACATTTTTCAGAAAAATATTTTTAGCATCCGTAGCATCAAATGCTTTTTTTGAGGTGATATCAATGTTTTCAAAATACAAATCATGAGTAGGCTGAATGTCCATTCCTGCAATTGACATTCCAATAGCTGCAGATGAACAAACTATATTGCTTATGTGGAAATTATTAAAGTGAGGTATCTTTTCATTTTTTGGATCTGTAGTAATGCTTGAAGCTTTGCCAACTGTGTTGTCGCCATAAGATGTACTAAATAAAATGGCTTCGTTGATGATATTGTCCATCTTGATATTGTCGATGAAAATATCTCTTACATTTCCGCCTCTGCCTACATTGCTTTTCACTCTGATGCCAATATCCGTGCCGTTGAAAACACAATCGGTTACGTAAATATTTTTCATGCCACCATCGGTATTACTGCCAATAACAAATCCGCCATGAGCTTTCAGAACGGTACAGCCTGCGATGATTACATTCTGTAATTGAGCATCTGCAGTGTCATTGCTTCCATTGCTGCTTTTCATGCAGATGCCATCGTCACCTGCACTTACTAGTGTGTTGTAAATGATTACTTGTTTGCATGCGCTGATATCAATGCCATCGCCGTTTTGAGCCCAGTCTTCATTAAATACAATAGCATTGCTGATGGTTAGATTTGTACATTTTGTTGGATAAAAAACAAACTTTGGTGAATTTCTTAATCCAACACTGTCTACTAAAATATTTTTACACTTGATCAGCATTAACATATATGGTCTATTGAAGTCTCTTGCTTTTAAATAATCATCAGCTGTTGCGTCAGGTTTGTCTTTCAGGTCTTTTAATATGGCTTCTCCATTCATCGCTTCAGCTGAAGGCCACCATACTTTTCCGTCGCTGCTGATAACACCTTGTTCGCTAATTTTATTCCACTGCGCTTCGCTCACTTTTGATTTTTTTACTGGTCTCCAACTTTCTCCAGCGCCATCAAAAATTCCTTCTCCTGTTAAAGCGATGTTTTCTAAATTATTGCCAAAAATGGGAGACTGCACTATAAAAGATCCACTACCTTGAGGTTTGATAACAGGATACTGTGTTCTGTCTTTTGTGAATTGTACTAGTGTGCCTCTGTTCGTGTGTACATTAACGTTACTCTTTAATTCAATTGGCCCGGTAAGCCATACACCTTTGGGAATTTCAACGATGCCGCCACCCGCATCTGTGCACGCCTGAATAGCTTTATTAATTGCATTTGTATTCATCGTTTTACCATCTCCGACAGCACCAAAATTTGTGATTAAAAAAACTTGGTTTTTAAATTTAGGCACAACAACTTCAGGCATAGGAAATGGTGATTTTGAAACATAGTATGCTATGTCTTTTTGCTGTGCATTTGTTTGTAAGCCGAAAAATAATATGATTGAAAATAGTGCGTTTTTAATGCTAGGTATTTGCATGATGAAAAAAGTTTTTTTAAAAATGATGCGGCAAATATAATCAGTATCAGTACACTTTTTTATCAGAATTTAATTT
>CALCNY010000180.1 GCA_937897585.1 uncultured Chitinophagaceae bacterium
AATTGGGAATTGGGAATTAGGTATTAGGATATTAGTAAAACAAACTTTGTGCTCCTTCATATCTTAGAGCCTTTGTGGCAAAACCTACAACAACACAACATTAACCACAGCTTCAACATTCAAAGCCCCAAAAAGATGAGGAAATTCTTCGTTTACAGAAGGAGATAATTCGTATTTCAATTCAGCGGATAACAACGTTTCATCAATATGAAGTAACACCAAATCTGTGACGCCTTTGTAATAACGGTCTAGTACACCCGAAACCTGATCCTGTTTGCTCAAATGAATAAATCCTTCGCTGTGCAATGACGGCGCTTCGTATTTGCCGATTGACATTGCTGTTACCCATTCAGACTTTGTGGTTACGTGGTATATCATATTTCAATTAAATAAGCTAGTGAAAGTAATTCATCCATTTTGTATCTGTTACTGTCATTATCATAACATTTACTAAGTTCCTCTAGCAAAACTCTGATGACCTGTTTGTTATTCATAGGTTTGAAATAATAAGGAGCAGGAGGAACATTCATTCTTTTAAAATAACTCTCTACATCTTTATTAGAAAACATCTGTCCTGAAACTGGATCAATGTAAAAAACTATTTTTTGTGCTATAGGCAATTCCGGATGCGATAATTCATATTCATCATCAAAATAAGCTAGAATAAACTGCTTAGGAATCTGAATAGCAGCAACAGGAATGTCAAGTAGGTGGCATAAAATCAAATAAACAATTCCATTGCTGATGGCGTTACCTGATTTGGTTTCCAGCGTTTTATTGATAAGAAATTGATCTGGAATTTCATAATTCAAATCAACTCCGATTTGCTTGTAGTAATTATAGAAAATACTATTCAGCACCGTAATTTTTTCCATGGGTGTGAGATAGGCATTCAATTCAATCCAAACATTTCTTCTGATTTTTTCAATTTCTTGAAGTACTTGAGTTGCATTAATTTCTGGAAAATGATATTTAGCTATAATCAAAGAGCCGCTAAGCAAACTGGCATTACTGTCGTTTAACCAAACTATAAATTCTTCTGTAAGTTCTCTGAAATGTAATCGGTGAATAAATTGTTCAACTCTTAACTGTGTCGTTTCGTTATGATTGCTTTCCCATAAATGTTCAAGGTTGGGAATAATGGCTTTACCAAATGTTATAATTTTTTCACTAACTGACTGGTAGACGTCTTCGTCGGGATCATCCATTAAATGAAGCAAAGCCTTTATCTCGTTATTTTCTATCACAATAAACTAGTTGATTAATTCCGCTCAATTTCGCTCAGAAAAAAGGCAATCCGAATTTATTATTTTCCACAGGTGTGGCTAACTTTAATTGACTTTGTTATAAACAAAAAAATCCCGAATAAAATCGGGACTTTCGACGCATTAAACTTTAAATTATTTCTTTGTTGCTTTTTTAGTAGCAGCCTTCTTTGGTGCAGCTTTTTTCTTTACGGCTACTTTCTTATCAAATGCTTTAGGCTCTTGCACTAGAATCATTTTCTTTACTGCTTCAAGATCTAATGCAGCCAATTCTTCTGGAGTATATTTTCCGTTTGCACCCTGACCAACAAGCTTCAACATTTTTTTTCCGAATCTTATAAATGCACCCCAACGACCATTTTCAATGGCAATTTTTTCATCAGGCCATTGTTGTATAAATCTATTGGCTTCTTTTTCAATTTTCTTTTCAATCAATTCATCACAATCTTTTTGTGTGAGCAAATCAAAATTATAAGCACGTGGTATGTTGATGAATAAATCGTTCCATTTGATAAAAGGCCCGAATCTACCTTTACCTTTTGTGATGGGTTTTGAATCATAATATCCAACTGGCGCATCTTCTACCTGCTTTGCCGTAATGATTTCAACTGCACGTTGTAAATCAACATCTGAAGGTTCTTCGCCTTTAGGAATAGAAATAAATTGTTCGCCCCATTTCACATATGGCCCAAATCTGCCAATATTCACGAGCACCTCCATGCCTTCATACTCGCCTAAATTTAATGGCAATTTGAAAAGATCCAAGGCCTCTTCAAAGGTGATGGTCTCAATACTTTGAGTGGCTTTCAATTTGGCAAATCTTGGTTTCTCCTCGTCATTTTGAGCTCCAATTTGAACCATGGGTCCGTATCTTCCCATCCTAGCCGTTAATGGTTTCCCTTCTTCAGTTACACCCAACATTCTTTCGCCAACAGCTCTTTCTGCAGTTTCTAATGTGTGAGAAACTCCTGTATGAAAGGGTGTGTAAAAATTAGCCACCATTTTATTCCAAATTATTTTGCCATCTGCAATTTCATCAAACTCTTTTTCAATATTGGCTGTGAAAGAATAATCCATCACATTTTGAAAATGTTGGTTTAGAAAATCTGTTACCACCAATCCTAAGTCTGTGGGAAATAATTTAGATTTTTCTGCTCCTGTATTTTCTTGCTCGGTAACTTTCTGAATATTATTATCCTTTAATTTTAAAATCCTGAAACTTCTTTTTACCGCGTCTTTATCTTTTTTCTCTACGTAAGTTCTTTTGATAATAGTAGAAATAGTAGGTGCGTAAGTACTTGGTCGACCGATGCCTAATTCCTCAAGCTTTTTTACCAAAGACGCTTCTGTATATCTTGCCGAATGCTTGGTAAATTTTTCTGTTGCAGTCATTTGATTGAAAGCAAGAACTTGTCCAACCGTCATATTAGGTAAACGGCTTTCTCCTTCTTCTTCATTTTCTTCATCATCTGTGCTTTCAAGATATACTTTTAAAAAGCCGTCAAATTTCAACACTTCACCGGTAGCGCTTAACTCTTCATTGTTAGTGCTGATATTTATTTTAGCCGTTGTTTTTTCAAACTCGGCATCACTCATTTGAGAAGCGATAGTTCTTTTCCAAATCAACTCATATAAACGATTTAATTCAGGATCGTTAACTGTGTGATTTTCCATGTAAGTTGGACGTATGGCTTCGTGAGCTTCTTGTGCACTTTCATTTTTGTTCTTATACTTGCGGGTGTGCAGGTATTTATCTCCGTAACTTCTGCTGATTTCAGATTTGATACCTTCCATAGCCGTGTCACTTAGATTCACACTATCTGTTCTCATGTAAGTAATCTTTCCACTCTCATATAACTTCTGTGCCAACAACATGGTTTTGCTAACACCATAACCGAGTTTACGACTGGCTTCTTGTTGTAAAGTTGATGTTGTAAATGGAGGCGCGGGAGTTCTTTTACCAGGTCTTACTTGAATGTCGCTTACTTTATAATTTGCACCTATGCAGGATTGAAGAAACTTTTCTGCATCATCAACTTGGTTATATTTATTACCATCTGCTTTAAAAACTACTGTTTTATTATTTAAATCAGTTGCCGACAATGAAGCTTCAATTTTAAAACTTCCAACGGCTGTAAACTGGTTAATTTCTCTTTCTTTTTCTACTATTAATTTAACGGCTACACTTTGTACACGACCTGCACTCAATCCGCCTTTCTGGCCAATTTTTCTCCACAATACCGGGCTTAATTCGAAACCTACAATTCTATCCAAAACTCTTCTTGCCTGTTGGGCATTTACCAAGTTCATATTAATTAATCTTGGCGACTGCACCGCTTTTTGAATAGCAGGCTTGGTAATTTCATGAAATACAATTCTTTTTGTGGTCAACGGGTCTAAATTCAACACCTCAGCCAAATGCCAGCTGATACTTTCTCCTTCACGGTCCTCATCCGATGCCAGCCATACTTCATCCGCTTTTTTTGCCAGGCTTCTTAATTCCTTCACCACACGTTCTTTTTCATCGGGCACTATATATTTAGGTAAGAAATTATTATCTACAAATTCTTCCAATATTAATCTTGAATTATA
>CALCNY010000181.1 GCA_937897585.1 uncultured Chitinophagaceae bacterium
CTACACGACGCTCTTCCGATCTGAAACCTTATCGATTTTCTATAAAATAGTTGATATAAAAAATGGAAAAAAAAAATGAAGGTAGTGTAGGATATACTTGTCAAATTATAGGACCGGTATTAGACATTACATTTCCATCTGGAAAATTACCAAAAATTTATAACGCAATTAATATTAAAACAAGTAGTGGTTTACTTGTTTGTGAAGTGCAACAATTGTTAGGGGATAATAGAGTCCGCGCCGTAGCGATGAGTTCTACAGATGGTTTAAAAAGAGGTGCTGAGGCTATTGATACTGGTGCCCCTATAAGTGTACCAGTAGGAACAGCTACACTTGGTAGAATCTTCAATGTTTTAGGAATTCCGGTAGATGAGTTAGGTGATATAGAAACATCAACAACTACCCTACCTATACATAGAAATGCGCCATTATTTATAGAGTTAGAAACAAAACCATCTATTTTTGAAACAGGTATAAAAGTAGTAGATTTACTTGCTCCATACCGTCGTGGTGGAAAAATTGGGTTGTTTGGTGGTGCCGGTGTAGGAAAAACAGTACTTATTATGGAATTAATTAATAATATTGCTAAAGCCCACGGTGGTGTATCTGTATTTGGTGGTGTTGGTGAAAGAACGCGTGAAGGTAATGATTTATATCAAGAAATGAAAGAATCTGGTGTAATTAATTCAAAAAATCTTAAAGAGTCAAAAGTAGCTCTTGTTTATGGACAAATGAATGAACCACCTGGGGCAAGAATGCGTGTTGGTTTAACTGCTTTAACAATGGCAGAATATTTTCGTGATGTAAATAAACAAGACGTTTTATTATTTATTGATAATATTTTCCGCTTTGTACAAGCAGGTTCGGAAGTTTCTGCCTTATTGGGTCGTATGCCGTCGGCTGTAGGTTATCAACCAACATTGGCTACAGAAATGGGGGCTTTACAAGAACGTATTACTTCAACAACACAAGGTTCAATTACATCAATTCAAGCTGTTTATGTACCAGCAGATGATTTAACAGATCCAGCACCAGCAACAACATTTGCTCATTTAGACGCAACAACTGTATTATCACGTGGTCTTGCCGCAAAAGGTATTTATCCTGCTGTAGATCCATTAGACTCTACATCTACTATGTTACAAAAAAATATTGTTGGTGAGGTTCATTACGCGACTGCACAAGCCGTTCAAAAAACATTACAACGATACAAAGAATTACAAGATATTATAGCAATTTTAGGTATTGATGAATTATCTGAAGAAGATCGATTAGTTGTGGCTCGTGCTAGAAAGATCGAAAGATTTTTATCGCAACCTTTCTTTGTTGCTGAAGTTTTTACTGGTTCGCCTGGAAAATATGTTCCGTTAGAAGAAACAATTAAAGGATTCCAAATGATTTTAAAAGGTGAATTAGATCCTTTACCTGAACAATCTTTTTATTTAGTTGGCGATATTCAAGAAGCAATAACAAAATCTAAAAGTTTATAAATAATTTTTCGAAAAACAATGGTTTTAAATGTTACAGTAAGTGCTCCAAATCAATCACCTTGGAATAGTTCGGCAAATAAAGTTGTAATAACAAGTACTACAGGGCAGGTTGGTATTTTACCAGGCCATGCGGCCATGGTTACTACTGTTGATATCGGTTTGTTATTAACCTTATGACCATTGACATACATGAAAAATTTATCCCCTTTTTCAGAAAGAATGGTCAAACTTGCAACAGGTTTTTGAGCGAAAGTGATAATTGAAAAAAAAGAGAAAAGGAAGAAAAAATAGATTCTCATACGTATTTGAATTATAGAATAAAATTAGCGAATGATCGTTATTGTACCTTTCACAGGCGGAACTTTTTTTCCATTCTTTTTGAATTCGGCAATGAAAACAACACTCTCTATATTTGCTTGCATTCCTTTGTACATTCCGTCCCATTTTTTGTAAGGATCATAACTAGAAAAAATAACCTGTCCCCAACGATTATAAATGAACATTGAATATTCACTTAAAGAAGCAATATCTCCAATTGGCCCAAATGATTCATTGTGGGTATCACGATTAGGAGTAAATGCCGATGGAAAATAAACATCTTTACATTCTACCAATACATTGATTTCGTCTGTTGCTTTACAACCGGCGCTGTTAGTGACTTCCAACGTGTACAAACCTGATTGCGAAACTAAAAAATTAGGAGCTGTTGAATTATCTTGCCACAAATAATTCGAGAAATTACCGGGAGAAAGTAGGACGGTTTGTCCAGGACAAATTGTAGTGTCATTACCAAGAAATAAATTAGCAGGAATAATATTATTATTCACTATCAATACTGCCGAATTAGCAATACATCCATTTGCATCTGTAATTTGTAAACTATAATTACCAGCAGCCAAATTATTTATTGAATTTGTGTTTTGATTATTTGACCATTGATAAATGTAAGTAGGAGTACCGCCATTTATAGTTGTAGTAATGCTTCCATTACTTAGATTACAAGTGGCATCAGAAATATTTGTCTGGATGTTTATAGGTGAAGGATTAACCAAGGTAATTGAGGCTGTATCTTTACAGGCGTTTGTAGCTGTTACAGTAACCAAATAATTCCCCGCAGGTAAATTGTTTATGGTTTGGGTTTGCTGCTCAGGATTGGTGTTCCATGTATAATTGTAATTCCCATTGCCTCCAATAACGGTAGCGGTTAGACTTCCATTTTGATCTCCATTACATAACAAGGATTGATTGATAACAGGCGTAACACCTAATATAGAAACAACAGCTGTTTTAATTAAAGAAGGGCCAGTAGAATAATTAACTGTTTCTGTTACTGGAAAATCTCCGGGACCAGAAAATATATGGGCAGGATTTTCTGAGGTCGATGTATTTAAAGCACCAGAAGCAGGATCACCAAAATTCCATGTAAATGAAGTTTGGCAATAATATGGTGTATTTATAAAATTAACAGCATTGTTGCCAATACAAGTATAAGTAAAGTCTGCTGTAGCAGGCGGAATTTCATGAATTGAAATATCATCAATAGCTAACCCTTCGTAAGCATTACAAATTGTTCCAGCTCCAAATGCAAACCTGAAAATTACATTATTCAACCCAGCAAGAGAAGTAAGTTTATGCTTTGCGTTAAGCCATTGACCACTTCCTCCTCCGGCACTACAGCTCCCTCCGCCACCATTTAAAACACTTCCCGACCAAGCAGGTGTGTTATTTAAAAATCTTATAGAATTGGTATTGTACCAGTTTTGACCCATACAATTTGCATTAGAGTTTTGTGAACCTAATACTAACCATGTATTTCCTTGGTCTGTTGAATATTCCAGATGTATCCCATCATAATTAAATTCGCTTTCCCAAATTACTTTTAATGAAATTTCAGGATTGACTAATGTTGAAAAATCAAAACAAGGGCTGGTAAGATATGAATTACCGCTACTGTAATTGGCTCCACTGAATCCACCAACAATCCAGCATTTTTGCCCTTGGCCAGCTGCGGTTATTATCGTTTTCCCTCCTGGTATAATTGCACCCCAGTCCCAATGAGTAGCGGAACTTCTGGTCCAATTACCATTGTTCAATTCAAAATTTTCGTTGTAAGGAAATGTACTGATGGGAGCTGTGCATTGAGCGTTGACAATCACAGGGAATATGTGAAAAATCAACATACAGACAGATATAAAAAAAACTAAAAAACCTCGCTTCAACATGATATGAGTTTCGAACGCACAAAGCTAACGTGATTATTGGTATAAATTTTAGTTTATAATCATTTTGAAGAATTTTAGCTGTATAAAAGTAAATAGCTTTAAATAAGCTAATATCATTTGATTTTAGTTGAATTCGTCAAAATAACAGAATTGTCTTTTTTAAAAAAATTGATGACATTTGTAAAAAAATTTTCATGACAATTGAGGTTTTAAAATCAAAAGTACACAGAGCTGTAATTACTGAAGCTAATCTAAATTATATAGGCAGTTTAACTTTGGATGCAGACTTGATGGATGCGGCTAACATGATTGAGTTTGAAAAAATACATGTTGTAAATGTAAACAATGGAGAAAGATTAGAAACATATTTGATTAAAGGAGAAAGAGGCAGTGGTGTAGTTTGTTTAAATGGAGCTGCTGCCAGAAGAGGCGCTGCAGGTGATGTTGTTATTATCATTTCTTATGCTTCGATGGATTTTGAATTAGCAAAAAAGCACGTTCCTGTTGTGGTGTTCCCAAAAGAAGGAAATAAATTATAAAAAAATTGCCACTCTAAAATGAGTGGCAATTTTTTATGTGATAAAAAATAATTGACTATTGTTTCAAAATAGAAGTGTTGATTGATTTGCCATTTCCTTCAATTTTTAATTCGTATTTACCTACAACAAATTCATTGCCTACTTTCATGGTTATGCCTGCATCTTTTGAAGAATATTGTAGAGATTGACTGGCTATCAATTGACCATTGATGTTATACAATTTTAGATTGTAGTTTCCGGTTTCCAAGTTAGTGAACTTAATATTGATGTCATTGCTTACAACAGGGTTAGGATAAACAGTAGCAGAAGATATAGTGGTTAATTTAGCTATTGCTTTGTCATCTTGAGTTTCGGCCTTAGCTGTTTCTGCTTTTGGATTAGATCTGAACACGATTCTGAAACGATCTGCTGCATATGAAGCTGGATTGGCATCTACAATAAAATCAATATTTGTAATTCCATTTGCATCAATTGTGCGATTATTTATTGTTTGATCGTAATTATCTAACAACACTGCGGTTAAGCCATTTGTATTCAGGTTTGTAGTTGTGATTTCCATTTTATAAGTCTGACGTCTTAATCTATTTAATGAGATATAGCTTGTATCTACATTTGAAATCGTTTTTCTTCTTTCAATAGACAATGACTTTCCATATCTCGATAAACTGATACTTTCTCCAGAGCCATAAAACTTCTCAGCATCGTTGTTGTCAATCAAATTTGAATTTCGGTTGTTGTAAGTTGTAAGAACACCATCCAATAAACTTGGCATCCCACTCAAATCATATGCGAAAAGATTTACCCTCATTGATTGAGAACTAACAGGAAATCTACCCCATAATGATGCATCTGCGTTATTATTTGCTTTATCAGATTCTTTGAATACAACTTGGCCCGATACACCTGGAGTTGAAGGCTGTACAAATACTGCAGCTCCACTTGGAATGTATTGTGAAATTGAGTTAGTATTTGGGGACACATCATAATTTCCAGTTGTACTATCATAACTTACTGTAACATAAGAACCCAATCCATAATAACCACCACCATTAGGATTCCATGTGTAAAATTTATTTTTGATATTGGTTTTATCTAAAGTACCAAAATCAATTGCACTTGCATATGGATTTGACAATAAAGTATAATTGTTGGAACTTACATTGACGGTGGTATTACCTGTTATAGGTTCTCCTTTTACTCTTAAAGTTGTTGATGTTATAGCTGAAGATGTTCCTTGAGTCAAATCTATACCTCTATCTCCACGAATATAAACCATGTAACCAGGGTAACTAGCTATTGAGGTGAGTGTCCCTGGAGTAGATGGTATGCCTATGAAAGTGTTTGTGGCATTATCATAGTATTTCATTGAAGAGTTGGTTGTATTTGCAGGATCAAAACCATTTGCAACACCGCCGGCTCCTAATACGAAAACACCATAACCAGATGCTGGATTGATTAGATTAGAAAAGCTATTTGAACCTGTTCCGACTATTGATTGATAAGAGGCATTTTCTTGCCATGATTGATGAATGGTAGGTGCTGTTCCTGATTTAATTGGTACACCTAATAATCTCCACGCTTTTCTTGCAGGAATATATCTTTCAATTGTTACTTTACCAACAATCAGTGAACTACTCTGTAAGGCAGCAATTCTGGCGGTACCGGCTGCTGTAGATTTTAAAACTAAATTATCATTTGTGTAAATCTCCGCTTTGTTTAATAGTGTAAGGGCGCCAGTTACATTTAATTCAGAAATAGAATTTAAAGTCAACTTACAATCATCTCCTACCACTAGGTTTTTAATTGTGTTTTGTGAAAACAGATTTTGTGCTAATGTTATTGAACCAATAAAAATAAATTTCACAGTGCCACTTCTTGCATCTAGATTACCTCCATTGTTTGTTATATTATCACCAACCTCAAGTGTATCATTTAGAATCACACTTGCACCTGAATCTAGGATTAATTTTTTCACATTTGCCCTATTGTTTATTACCGGATAGTTTCGCACACTACTTGGAATGGTTGTAATGGATATTGAGGTTGGCACCAATCTGTCAGACCAATTAGATGTGTTAAACCAATCATTATTAACTGAGCCTGTCCACATAGCTAATAAGGATTCGTTTTGCGCAAAAGAATTGCTTGATAACAGTATTAGGAATACTGCTAATAAATTTTTGATAAGTTTAATTTTTTTCATGTGTATTGGATTTTTGGTTATACATGCTATAAAACGCTGTTTATTATAAATTATTATGATTTTAATGGAATTTTTTTTACTAATTTGAAGGTATTGAACTCAGCAGCATCTCAATAAACACATATCTTATTGATTTTCTAATCAAGAAAAGAAATCTTGATTGTATTTATTTCACCAGTAAAAAA
>CALCNY010000182.1 GCA_937897585.1 uncultured Chitinophagaceae bacterium
CGAAAGTCATTTTTCTTTATGTTTAAAATTATCAAATCTTCAGATCGTCAAATTAATACAACCTCTCAATCACGTCCACCAACACCTTCTTTACATTATCCGCATTTTGATGAAAAACTTTTAAGATTTCTTCCCATGATACCGGAGCTTCGTCATCTTTCCAGCAATCGTAATCAGTACTCATGGCAATGGCGGCATAAGGGATATTTAATTCATTGGCCAGAGCGGCTTCAGTAGCAATCGACATGTTAATTACATCTGCTCCCCACAAACGAAACATTTTTGATTCTGCTTTAGTTGAAAAACGAGGTCCTTCGATGGTAACAACAGTTCCTTTTGGATGAACAGGAAAGTTCAAGGATGTTGCAGACAGTAAAAATAATTCACGCAGTCTTTCATCAAATGGAGTTGCCATTGGCGTGTGTACAATTCCGTTAGTAAATTTGTCTGAATAAGTGTTTATTCTATTCTTTGTAAAATCGATGAACTGGTCCAATACCACAAAATGACCACGACCAATTTCTTCTTTCAAACTTCCACATGCTGTTGTTGCTAAAATATGGGTAACGCCAGCTTCTTTTAAGGCGAATAAATTGGCACGATAATTAACTTCTGTTGGAGAGTATTGATGTTGTTTGCCATGTCTGGAAATCAACACAACTTCTTTGTCATTTATGATGCCATGAGTTAATACAGATGATGTATTGCCATAAGGAGTTGAAACTTCTTCTTCTCTGATATTGGTTAACAACTTTGGATCTTCTAATCCAGAGCCACCGATTATTCCTATTTTAAGCATAAAATATTTTGTGTAAAATTAAGGTTATTGAGGGGGCTAAAAAATGTAAAATATTGAATAGCCCGCCCCGAAATCTCGGGGTAAAATATAGAATGTAAAAGTGGTACTAAGTAAATGAAATAGTCATTGTTTCATGAATTATAATTCAAAAGTTAAAAATCAAAACTTAAAAATCAAAACTTAAAATAATTTCGTTTAATCAACATCAATCCTGAATGAAAGTGTAGAAAAAAGAAGCTTTGACTAAAAACAATTCGTGAATTCGTGGTTATTCTAAATTGCCAAGCAAAACATTCGCGGCTTCTTCAAGGGTTTTTCCAAAACTGATGATGCCTTCTTCATGTCCTGCCATCACGATTATTTTTTCATTACTTAACCTGGTTTCTTCAAACAATCTTTTTATTTCTTTCGCCATTTCAGTTGTTCCATAAGAAACTTTTTCATCGCTGGTTGGTACTTTGTGTATCAACTTTTTCCATAATGCTAAATTGTGAACATGAATGACTGCATTTGTTGATGGAGAACTTTCGTATATCATAGCGTGGGTTAACGACTCGGACGACGCGTTTATAGGTCCTTTACAAATTAAACTGTTTGTTTGCAAATTGTAATCGGTAACCAATGCATAATGTGATTTGTCTAAATCTGGTATTCCTCCGGTAGCAGAACCTGAAATTAAAAATGAATTATCATCACATCGCATACTGATGTTTCCAAAGCCAATGCCATCGCAGTACATGCCTATCAGTCCTTTATCATACATAATCTTTCTCCAAACTTTCAGAGCTGCAACTTTATCCAACGGAATATCATCAGATGGTATTCTTTTGCAGTTGAATTTTATATAGCCTTCTTCCATGTTATTTTCTTTCGGGGAATAAATCAAGAATACTATTTTTATTGGCTTCGCAGATTCCTCTTTCTGTGATGATTCCTGTAATGAGTCTTGACGGTGTTACATCAAAACCATAATTAACAGCATGACTGTTTTCAGGAGTTAGTAATACTTTTTTTATTTCACCATCACAAAGTCCTTCGATATATTTTACCTCGTCGCCATTTCTTTCTTCAATGATCATTTCTTTTATTCCGTCTGTCATTTCCCAGTCGATAGAAGAAGAAGGTAGTGCTGCATAAAAAGGAATATCATTATCTTTCGCGGCTAAGGCTTTCAGATAAGTTCCGATTTTATTGGCAACATCTCCTGTATAGGTAGTTCTGTCTGATCCCACAATCACCATGTCCACCATTCCATGTTGCATCAAATGTCCACCCGTATTATCGGCAATGATGGTGTGTGGAATGCCCTGTTGGGATAATTCCCAAGCCGTTAAACTGGCGCCTTGGTTTCTCGGTCTCGTTTCGTCTACCCATACATGTAAGTTTATTCCTTTTTCATGAGCAGCATAAATAGGTGCAGTAGCAGAACCATAATCAACAAATGCCAACCAGCCCGCATTGCAATGTGTGAGGATGTTTACTGTTTCTCCTTTTTTCTTTTTGCTGATGACTTCAATGATTTTTAGTCCATGTTCGCCAATGCATTTGCAATGTTCAGCATCTTCATCGGCTATTTGATTTGCAGTTTGTAATGTAATATTGATTTTCTCCTCAATGGAATGGCAAGATTTAATGGCATTGAGTTGCCTGTCTACAGCCCATGCCAGATTAAC
This sequence comes from uncultured Chitinophagaceae bacterium, assembly GCA_937897585.1. GTDB lineage: Bacteria > Bacteroidota > Bacteroidia > Chitinophagales > Chitinophagaceae > Ferruginibacter. The sequence goes on from CALCNY010000182.1 coordinate 2,473, forward strand.
AGCTGTTGGTCTGGTAGCTTTTAATATTTTCCCTGCTTGGTTCATGAAAGTTTCAAATGAATCATTTTGTGGCGCTTGAATTGCAGCGATATACATCCCATAACCAGCAGTGGCGCCAATAAGTCCGGCGCCTCTAATATGCATGTCTTTTATGGCGATAGCAATTTGTTCTAATGTAGATAGCTCTTCAATCACAAACTGATGAGGTAAAAACCGTTGGTCGATAATCTGAATTTTTTTGTTATCTGTTTCACTAACCCAAATGGTTCTAAAATACTTGCCGTTTACTTTCATCTAATCTCTATTAAGTGCTCAAATATAATAAACAAAAACCTGGCAGAATAATTGACTATAAACTCCATCTTCCTGAAGATTTCTTGTGAGATAGCGTTAATTTTGTGCTCCGGTTATTAATTATGAATGAAAAAGTAAAACAAATCTGGAATCAGCGGCCAATCATCATTAGCGGCCCTTGCAGCGCCGAAACTGAGCAGCAATTAATATCCACTGCGATTGAATTGGCTAAAATTCCCGAAGTGAATATCATGAGGGCAGGAATCTGGAAACCCAGAACCAAGCCTGGTAATTTTGAAGGTGTAGGGAAAATTGGTTTGCAATGGTTGAAAGAAGCTAAGAAAATTACAGGAATACCTACAACCGTTGAAGTAGCTAATGCCAATCATGTTGAGCTGGCGCTTACTCATGACGTGGATGTGTTGTGGATTGGAGCCCGAACAACTGCTAATCCATTTTCTGTTCAGGAAATTGCACATGCATTAGAAGGCGTAAAAATTCCCGTACTTATAAAAAATCCTGTTAATCCTGATTTGGAATTATGGTGTGGCGCCTTAGAAAGAATACAAAAATCTGGTATCGAATATCTCGGATTGATTCATCGTGGTTTTTCTTCTTTTGGAAAAAATGTATACCGCAACCCTCCGATGTGGCAACTGGCTATTGAAATGAAAAGAAGATTTCGAGAATTGCCCATGATTTGTGATCCTTCTCATATATGTGGGAACAGGCACATGCTTGCGGAAGTTGCACAACAAAGTATCAATCTTGATTTTTCAGGATTAATGATTGAGAGTCACATTACGCCCGATAAAGCTTGGAGCGATGCCGAACAGCAAATTACACCTGATCAATTAAAATTGATGTTAAGCAATTTGATGTGGAGAAAAGAAACTTCACTAGAAGTATTATCAAATCCTTTGTTGCAAAAATTGCGTGATCAAATGGACCGACTAGATGATGAGTTGATCACTTTATTAAGTCATAGAATGAAGTTGGCTGATGAAATGGGAGATGTGAAACGTCAACAAAATATAACAATCCTTCAGACCGAAAGATGGGATGCCATTTTGCATCGGGCTATTTCAAAAGCAAATTTGCTTGGACTCAGCGAAGATTTTATTATCAAATATTTCGAAGCTGTTCATATGGAAAGCATCAGTCATCAAAATAAAATAATGAAAAATTGATGCTCAGTAATAAGTCATACGAAATTGAAGGCAAGAAAGTGGATTGTCTTTTTAACATGGACTTATCTGCATTGTTGAATCATTTTGCAAATAGAAAAATTGT
>CALCNY010000183.1 GCA_937897585.1 uncultured Chitinophagaceae bacterium
TACGAGATAAACATCGGTGACTGGAGTTCAGACGTGTGCTCTTCCGATCTTATGCCTATGATTAAAGCCGACAATCTTGGTATCATGCAAATTGATGACACCGTATATGCTCAAAATCTTTATGTTCGTTTTGCCGGAGTTAGCGAAAACCATAAAATCAAATTGGCCATTAAAGAATCTGAAAGTTTGATTGATTTTGTTACGGTAAAATCTTATGTCTTTCCATACATCAATCTCGTTTGGCTGGGATTAATTATCATGGCGTTTGGCATCATTCTAAGTATGGTAAAACGCGCTGAATTCAAACCTACATTAACTGCTGCGATATTGATACTATCTACAATTGGGTTGGTGTATATGTTTTTGTTTGCGAATGCGTGATATATTTTTTACTGTTGAGAGTCTTATTGTTGTTTTTTGTTTGGTGTTTGGCGTTTGGTGTTAATTTGTTTGTTTAGAGCAAGGTCGATTTTAAAAATATCATTTCGGGCTAAAGACGATATGTTCCGATGGAACATAAATGCGAAAATACAATTACAGACAACAAATCAAAATATAAAACATCATTCAACTTCCCCCTTGGGGGGATTGAGGGGGCTTCCAAATATTCTTTGTAAATTTTAACATTATTCCTCCAAATTATCAGGTTACAAAAATTACTGAGTGCGTATTAACCAAAGTTTTTATTCAGTAAATTTACATGATGCATTTCCCAATGTTGAAAAGGCCCATTCTAAAATTAACTACCGTAATATTGCTGGTTATCATATCCGCATCCGCTTCATTTTCCCAATATTCAATAAAAGACACATTACAATTGCAAGCCATCGTTTATCAAGGTGACACGATACCCATGAGTGTACTCAGCAACATTTATGTACAATCCCGTCTTACCAATAGTCAGAAAGAAGCTTTAGCCAGATACAATCGACTTAGAAATGCAGTGTATGTCACTTACCCATATGCCAGAAAAGCAGGTATTATTCTAAATGATATCAATGCACACCTTGCAAATATTTCCGACAAAAAAGAACGAAAAAAATACATCAACTCCAGAGATAAAGAACTTAAAAAAGAATTCACCACACCGATAACTAATCTTACTGTTTATCAAGGCAAAATACTAATGAAACTCATCAACCGCGAAACAAGTAACAACTGTTATGAAATCATCAAAGAATACCAAGGCGGTCTGACTGCCAGGGTTTATCAAACTGTTGCTTTTTTCTTTAGTAGCAATCTTAAACAGCCGTATGACTCCAAAAATGAAGACCTGGTCATAGAAAAAATTGTCCGAGAAGTACAACGACTCTATGGTTATGCCGAAATTTCAAAGTCGCAAAACCTGTGATTAAGATTATTCCCAAATACTTCACAATTGCTAAACAGACACTGTATTATCAGCTAATTGAGTTAACTTGCACGAGCTTTATTTTTAAACCTTGGCTTTACAATAATGAAACTGGATTACCTAGCTTTTGGCGCTCATCCTGATGATATTGAACTCAGTTGTTCTGGCTTATTGATTTTAGAAAAATCCTTAGGTAAAACAACAGGAATTATCGACTTAACTGAAGGCGAATTGGGCTCTAGAGGTACAGTGGCAACAAGATATCAGGAATCTTCTGATGCTGCGGCCATAATGGAACTGGATATCAGAGAAAACTTACAATTACCTGATGGCTTTTTCAAAAACGATAAAGAAACACAGTTAAAAGTCATACAGAAAATCAGAAAATACAGACCAGAAATAGTTATTTGTAACGCTTCTGAAGACAGACATCCCGATCATGGCCGAGGTTCACAGCTAGTAGAAGATGCTACTTTTTTATCCGGCCTGCTAAAAATAGAAACATTTGAAAACGGCGAAAAGCAACAACATTGGCGACCAAAATATGTGTTTCAATACATTCAAGACAGATACCTTGAACCCAGCTTTTTAGTTGACATCTCTCCTATTTACGAAAAGAAACTAGCCGCCATTCGTGCTTATAAAACTCAATTTTATAGCCCTGGTGTTGAAGGTCCAGAAACTTACATTTCAAAACCAGGCTTTTTAGATTACATCACCAACAGAGATAAAACACACGGCTCAAGAATCGGTGTTGAATACGCAGAAGGATTTATTTCGAAAAAGAAACTTGGTTTTTCCAATCTTGATAATTTAATCAAACAAAATACTTAACAAAATAATCATGACAACCCCAAAATTCAGAAATACCTCGAAATCGACTTTCCATCAGGAATTGAAGAAAAGAGTACAACAGTAATTCTCAGAAAACCAAATTGAACAAACAGGAAATTTCTCTCTTTACTTTAAAGCGATTTTACTTTGGTCGCTGTATATCGGACTTTACATTCATCTAGTATTCTTCACCCCACACCTAGCTATTGCAGCTTTTGAATGCTTGATTATGGGTGGCTTAACTGCAGGCATCGGGTTTAATGTGATGCACGATGGCGGTCATGAAAGTTTTAGCAATAGCAAATTCTGGAATAAAATCGCAGCTTTTTCTGTAAATGGATTAGGGGCTAGCATGCAGATGTGGAAGAACAAACACAATATCATTCACCATACTTATACTAACATCGATGGAGTTGATGATGATATTGAAATCAAACCTTTGTTGAGAATGTGCCCAACACAAAAGAAATACAAAGTGCACAAATTTCAGCATATTTATGTTTGGTTTCTTTATAGTTTTCTTTTGATCATTTGGGTATTTGCCACCGATTATCAGAAATATTTCAAAAAGAAAATTGGTATTGTACCTATTAAAAAAATGAGTGCATTTGATCATTTTGCTTTCTGGACTGCAAAAGTTGGATACTACATGATGATGATTGTTTTACCAATTTACATGGTTGGATTTGTGAACTGGTTAGTAGGATTTTTATTATTAAGTATGTTTGCTGGATTTGTATTGAGTATTGTATTTCAATTGGCTCATACAGTTGAAGAAACGGCTTTCCCGATTCCTGTTGAAAGCAATGATATTGAAAACGAATGGGCCATCCATCAAGTGCAAACCACAGCCAATTTTGCTACAAAAAACAAATTGATTTCTTGGCTAGTTGGAGGATTGAATTTTCAAATTGAACATCACCTTTTTCCTAAAATTTCTCACGTTCATTATCCAGCTATCAGCAAAATCATCAAAAGCACTTGCGACGAATTTGATATCAAATACATCGAATACAAAAGAATGAGAGATGCAGTCATCTCTCACACATTGCATTTGAAGAAGATGGGAGCTGCGTAAACCAATTTGGCAATTTGGTTATTTGGTAATTTGATGATTTGGATTCAACCTATTTTTCTAATACTAAATCATCAAATTTTCAAATCAACTAATTATCTATTTTTTTGTCAAGACAAATATTATATGAGAAAAAGGATTGCAATTAGTTTTTTTTCTTTACTCATCTCTTCAATTTCTTTTTCTCAATCCAATTTGATTGATGACACATTGAGCCATTCAAATCAATCAGAAATATATAAGCCTATTGT
>CALCNY010000184.1 GCA_937897585.1 uncultured Chitinophagaceae bacterium
CGTTTATGCTGGTGGTTATTTCAAGGGAACACTTGATGGTCAACAATCTGCTAATAATGGTAGTCGTGATTCAGGGTTTGTAGTTAAGTACTCTGCAGACCTTACAGGTGTTCCAAATTATCAATTTGTTGATGGTGAAAAATCAAATTTTGCAAACTTCACTTTACAATTAATTGATAGAAATTCAAATCAAATAATCTTAAATGACAGCGATTTTATTTCTATTAATAACATTGACAGCGTTGATAAAAGATTGCAAAATTTCAAGGACATAAATTTTGATGGCTACAAAGACTTTATAAATCCTAATCAGGAAGCATCAGGTGCTGGCGGCGAATTCTTCAATGTCTATTTATTCAATCCTTCAAAGCACGTATTTGAATTTTCTAATGAACTTTCAAACTCCGATTTAGAAATAAATAGTACGAATAGAACGCTTACATCATTTTGGAAAGCCGGTGTAAGTTTAAATATTGCTACTGTCACACATTTTGATAAAAAAGGAAAAGTTGAATTCAAAGAAAACATAAAAAAGGAAGAGATGAACGTGAATGATAAAAGCAAATTAGTTACAACTACAAAGAAGACTATTGGCAAAAAAATAATTACAATAACTGTTGACACTTCTGATTTAGGTTTTTAGAAAATAAAGCAGGAATATTAAGTACATACTTTGGAAACCTGCCTCTTCTTCAAACACAAAATCATTGGTGGGAATTTTAAAACAACCGTGAGATATAAAATTTACATACTAATAATTACAATCGAACTGTTTGGTTGCAACAATCCACCGATAAGGATTGACAAGACTGACATTACAAATGCGAAAACGAAAACTTCAAAAGTTGGCAACGCTAAATACCACACTGGGCTAGACACTATTTTAATTACAAATGAAATTGGTGACACACTAAAATATGCAAAAACAGATTTCAATAACATTGTAGATAAACACTCAGAATTTTTTGAAGAATATCCACAAAACCCAGATCTGGCATATTTCAAAAACAATGACAAAGAAGAATTTGAAAGTGAAATTGGACAAGACAATTATTACTCTTTGTATGCTTACTTTCTCAAACAAAAAAATGGAGTTGAAAAGTTTTCACAACAACGACAAAAACTTATAGATATTTACTCAAACATAAACTTGTTGTTTGCACACATTGAATATGGCGGAACTTATTTTGGACACGAAAGCATACGAATTTTAGGCTATGCAGAATATTCTATTTGCTTGTTACCAAAAAGCAAAGACGACATTTCAAAAACATACGACATTACAAAACAAAAAGCTCTTTATATCAAATCATTGCGACAAATCATAGAGGACGAAAGTAAAATTGACTTCAATACATTAGGGCCGGATAAGATTGAACGCACACAAAAGCTAAATAAAATTGTTGACGTGATTGACAAGCTAATCACTGATAATTTTTATCTCAAACGAGCACAGGAGTTTCACTACGGACATTATGAATATTATTGACTGAAGCATTTGCATAAAATAAATAAATTGTATTGAAAAACGAAAGTTAGAGATGATTTACAAACCATTAACTTTGGTCGCTGATTTTAATACTCATTCATCATGAACGTCAAAGAAGCCTACAAACACTGGTCTCTGCAATACGACACCAACATCAATAAAACAAGAGACCTGGAAGCAGTTTCTCTTAGAGAATGTTTGAGCAAGTATAAATTTTCAAACTGCCTTGAAATCGGTTGCGGTACCGGTAAAAATACAGAATGGCTGATTACAAAATGTGACAGCGTCTTGGCTATTGATATTTCTGACGACATGTTGTCCATTGCAAAACAAAAACTAACCGACAAAAAAGTTTCTTTTATTAATGCTGATATAACTGGCAATTGGAATTTTACCAATGAAATTTTTGATCTCGTTGTTTGCAGTCTTGTGCTGGAACATATCGAGGACATTAAAGATGTCATTAAGAATATAGCAGCACATCTCTCTATTGGCGGCATTCTATATATTGGTGAATTACATCCTTTCAAACAATACACCGGCTCGAAACCAAAATTCGAAACAGAAGCCGGAGAACAAATTGTATCTGCTTTCACACACCACATAACCGATTTTACAGAAGCGGCTAATGTCAATGGATTAAAGACAATTGAAATAAAAGAGCATTTCGATGAAAACGATCGTTCTACTATTCCAAGAATATTAAATTTGGTTTTTCAAAAAATGTAAACAATAGTCTTCAACAAAATCTTTACGATATTTGTAATCAAACAATTCTAATTCGTGAATTCGTGGTTATAACTTTTTACAATGAAAAAAACTTTTATTCTATTTTTTCTCACTTTCATTTTCAACAATCTATTCTCTCAAAATATAACCGGCCAATGGTCAGGCGTTTTAAAAATTCAAGGAACACAATTGCGTGTAGTATTCAACGTTAGTAAAACCGACAGCGGTTATACGTCAACCATGGATAGTCCTGATCAGGGTGCCAAAGGAATTCCAACAACCAAAACAACATTTGAAAACGACACACTCAAAATTATTGCCGATAAACTCCGAATGAATTTTGAAGGTAAACTTGAAAACGATACCATCATCAAAGGAAGCTTCGTACAAAACGGATTTACATTTCCACTGAATCTCTCCAGAGGTCTTGTAGAAAAAGCTGTTGTAAAAAGACCTCAGGAACCACAGAAGCCTTACTCATACTATTCAGAAGATGTTCGCTTTGAAAATACAAAAGACACTGTCGCTCTTTATGGCACATTGACTTTACCTAACAAAGACGGACAATTTCCGGCGGTTGTACTCATCAGTGGCAGCGGACCACAAAACAGAGATGAAGAGCTGATGGGACACAAGCCGTTTCTTGTATTATCTGATTATCTAACCAAAAATGGAATTGCGGTATTAAGATATGACGATCGTGGCACCGGAAAATCAAAAGGCATTTTTTCAAAAGGTACAAGCTTAGATTTTTCTAATGATGCAGAAGCGGCATTTAATTATTTATTGACAAGAAAAGAAATTCTGCCTAACAAAATAGGTTTGATGGGACACAGCGAAGGCGGACTCATTGCGCCGATGATTGCAGCCAGAAATAATAAAGTTGCTTTTGTTGTGATGCTCGCCGGAACAGGATTATCAGGAGATCAAATAATGCTATTGCAACAAGAGCTGATTGCGCGCGCGGATGGAGCAAAAGATTCTGATATTGAAAAAACAAAATCAACCAACAAAGCTGTTTTTGACATCATAAGAAAAAACGAGAATCCAAATAATCTCAATTCCGAATTAACTGCTTATTTAAAAAATGAATTGGCAAAAGATACAACATTAGCAAAAGCATTAGGCATAAATGGTGACGATAATATCAAATCAACAATCAAACAAATCACATACCCTTGGTTTCTGTATTTTTTGAAGTATGATCCTCAACCTGCATTAACCCAGGTTAAATGTCCCGTGTTGGCAATCAATGGTGAAAAAGATTTACAAGTTCCACCAAAAGAAAATTTAGCAGCCATAAAAAAAGCATTGAAAAGAGGTGGTAATAAAAATTTTGTAACAAAAGAGTTGCCAGGTTTGAATCACTTGTTCCAGGAATGCAAAACAGGTTCACCGAATGAATATGGTGAGATTGAACAAACGTTTTCTCCGATAGCATTGGATGAAGTGTTGAATTGGATACAATTAAAAATAAAGTAAAAGATTTTTATACGCTTCATAATTCAAAATGAATAACAAACACAATTGGTCAAGAAGGACTTTCATTGGAACAGTTTCTATTGCTGGCTTTTCCTTGATATCTAACCCGTTTCATTCTTGGGCATTCAACGACTCAGATCAAAAAGTAAAAAGAATTGTATCCAAAACAATTGGCGTTGATACACACAATCACATGGATATGCCTTACAATAAAGATGAGTTTAATGGTCAGAACTATGGCCTATCAGATGAAATAAAAAAATCTGGACTTACTGCCATTTGTATGACATTTTCTGTTGACAGACCCAAACTGAATAATGTAGGAGATGCTTACGAAAGGTTTTTGGCAAATCTGAACGAAATGGATGATGTTTTAAAATTGAATAACCTAACCCGCGCACTCAATTACACTGATTTAAAAACAGCAAGAAAAAACAATCAACAGGTTGTTATTCAAGCTGTGGAAGGCGGACATTTCATTGAAGGAAAAATAGAAAGAATAGAAACGGCTTACAACAGAGGACTCAGGCTTTTAGGATTGATGCATGATGGTCAGACTTGGCCACCTATAGGAGATATTTACACAGACCAGCCGCAATATGGTGGTCTAACTCAATTAGGTATTGATATCATTAAAGAGTGTAATCGATTGGGAATTCTTATTGACCTTACTCATTGCAACAATGAAGCCATTGACAAAGCAATCAAGGTTTCAACAAAACCAATGCTGATTTCGCATACCGGACTTAATACACGGTTAGGCACAAACGAAAAAATGGCAAAAATGATGATGCCAAGACTAATCAGCAAAGAACAAGCTAAAAAGTTTGCCGATTCCGGTGGTGTTATCGGAGTTTGGACACATCTTGCCGACACGCCAATTGAGTATGCAAAAAATATTAAAGCAATGGTTGATGTTGTTGGAATCGAACATGTTTGTATTGGAACCGATACAAAGATGGCGCCTCCGATTAATAGCAAAGATCAATTTGAAAAGAAGACCAACCATTGTTTAGAAAATATGAAGGAAGGGTTTTTATACTCAGTTGTAGAAGCCTTGTTGAAAACAGGATTCACAGAAGAAGAAATTATAAAAATTGGCGGTGGAAATTTTTGCAGAATCTTTGATATTGCAACAACGAAATAATTTTAAAATGAAAAACATTTCAAACCAAATTTTCAAACATTTCAAACAAGTCTTTTTCGGAGGCAACTGGACTTCCGTTGATTTTACTGCTGTATTAAAAGATGTTGATTGGGTTATGGCTACAACCAAAGTAAAAGATTTAAATACAATCGCCAGACTTGTTTTTCATGTTGATTATTATATTGATGTTACCATTAAAGTTTTGGAAGGCGGTCCATTAGATGCACATGATAAATTTAGTTTTGATTGTCCTGAAATTAAAAATCAGGAAGATTGGGATACTTTACGAAACAAACTTTTTCATGATGCAACAACTTATGCCGCTTTGATTGAACATTTGCCTGATTCAAAACTTGATGAAATCTTTTGCTTGGAAAAATATGGCAACTATTACAGAAATATACATGGACTGATTGAACACTGCCATTATCATTTGGGGCAGATCGTGCTAATTAAAAAATTGGTTTAGCTTTTTTATATTACTTTGTGC
>CALCNY010000185.1 GCA_937897585.1 uncultured Chitinophagaceae bacterium
CCAAACCTTTTGAACAAAACCACAAACAACAAACCCCAAACAACAAACTTTACCTCCCAAACATCCTATCAATCTCCCCCTTATCAAAATTCATATACGTTGGTCTGCCCGTTGGTGTGGCATTGGAAATTTCACAGGCAAATAAATCATGTACCAAACCTTGCATTTCTTTTTGTGTAAGCGAAGTGCCGGTTTTAATCGCATTTTGTATCGCCATCGAACGCAATAGCTTTTCTCTTTTAGTGAACTTTAAATCACTACTGAAATGCTTGTATTGTTCTAAAATATTTTCAATAGCAGCTTTTTCATTTCCGGTTAATACATCTGCTGGCGTTCCCTGGATGACAAACGTATTCAACCCAAACAATTCAATCTGGTAACCGAGATCTAGCATATCTGGCAACAATTCTTGCAACATGATGGCGTCACTTGAAGTCAATTCTATTGTAGACGGAAACAGACTTTGTTGTGTGGCAATCGGCTTTCCATCAACTGCTTTGGCATATCTTTCGTACAACACTCTTTCGTGTGCATTTTGCTGGTTTACTAAAATAAATCCCGAACCTTTTTGAACAATGATGTAGGCATTGTGCAACTGCATCAAAGGATATTCATGCTCATGTTCTTTATGTAAATGCTGAATGGTAGTAGATGATACATTCGTTTGAGTACTTTTAGTTTCAGGCGTTTCGTAAAAATCTTTCCAGTGTTTCAATTCATTTCCACCGGAAGTTCTTTCGATAAAATGCGCCTGATTTTTTTTGGAGAAGGCCTGGTACAAACTTGATGAAGCCGTTGAAGCACGCTGCTCATCGGTCATGGGTTTGTTCACGGCATCTAAAGATTGTATGGAAGAATCAAGTTCAAAATCAAGCGTGGGTGTGATGCTAAATTGTGCCAATGCATGTTTCACCGCGGAATGTACAAATGCATACACAATTTTATCGTCTTCAAATTTGATTTCTTGTTTGGTGGGATGTACGTTGATGTCCAATTGAGCCGGATCCAAATCAATGAACAATGCATACATCGGAAAACTGTCTTTTGGAACCAAATCCGCAAACGCATTCATGATGGCGTGGTTGAGATAAGCACTTTTGATAAAACGATTGTTGACAAAAATGTATTGATCACCTCTGGTCTTTTTCGCCGTTTCGGGTTTTCCTACAAAACCCATGATGTTCAAATAATCGGTTTGTTCCTCTACACTCACCAATTTGGCGTTGTATGTATTTCCTAAAATCTGAACGATTCGTTGTTTCAGACTTCCTTTTTCCAGATGAAAAACTTCTTGTCCGTTTGATTGCATGGAAAAGAAAATATCCGGAAATGCCATCGCCACTCTTATAAATTCATCGACAATATGTCGAAGTTCGGCGGTATTACTTTTCAAGAAATTTCTTCTAGCAGGCACATTAAAAAAAAGATTTTTCATGGCAATGCTCGTGCCTTTGTTAACGGCCACAGGCTCCTGCAATTTCACCCTGCTGTTTTCAATTTCAACATAAGTTCCTGAAGCGTCTTCTTCTCTTTTGGTTTTGAGTTCCACCTGAGCTACGGCGGCTATACTCGCCAATGCTTCTCCTCTGAAACCCATAGTTTTTATCCTGAAGAGGTCGTCGATATTGGTGATTTTTGATGTTGCATGACGTTCAAAGGCCATACGAGCATCGGATTCGCTCATGCCTTTGCCGTTGTCGATTACTTGCACTAGCGCCTTGCCGGCATCGTTGACAAGTAGTCTGATTTCATCAGCACCTGCATCAACTGCGTTTTCAAGTAACTCCTTTACAGCACTGCCCGGACGCTGAATTACCTCTCCCGCTGCTATCTGATTGGCTATGTTGTCCGGTAATAAATGAATGATATCTGTCAAAATCAATGTAATTTGTAGCGCAAAAATAACTAATCCTTTTCACTAATAATTTTATTGCTTTTATGCGCTATTTCCTTGTTGTTTTTCTGTGCTTTTCTGCGGGTATTTCCCTTGGTCAGCAAAATAATAGTACTGCGGCAAAAAAATGGGCCGATAGTGTTTACAATACTTTATCAAATGATGAGCGCATCGGACAATTGGTAGTTGCTCGTTTATCGACCATCGACATGAAAACAAAGAAAATTACTTTTCTTAATGATTCGGTGGCTGCTTATGTGAAAAGATACAATATCGGTGGCGTTTGTTTGTTTCAGGGAAGTCCGCAATTACAAGCTGGAATGATTAATAACTTGAAACGCATTGCAAAAACACCCATTCTTTTTTCTATCGATGGTGAGTGGGGTGTGGGTATGAGAATTTTCGATAGTATTTTGCCATTACCCCGACAAATGATGCTTGGAGCCATGAGTGATTCATCTATTGTTTATCAATATGGCAAAGTGGTTGCCGATCAATGCAAGCGATTGGGTATTCAAATGAATTATGCGCCGGATGTGGATGTAAATAATAATCCCAACAATCCTGTAATCAACGACAGGAGTTTTGGTGAAGACAAATATAAAGTTGCTTCTTTTGGTATTCAATACATGAAAGGCATGCAAGATAATGGCGTGATGGCTTGTGCCAAACATTTTCCCGGTCATGGTGATGTGGCGGTAGATTCACATCTCGATTTACCAGTGATCAATAAAACAATGGCACAGCTTGATTCTACAGAGCTCTACCCTTTTAAAAAAATATTTGAACAAGGTGTCAGTTGTGTTATGAATGCACATCTTTTCATTCCGGCGATAGACACAAATATGAATCGACCAACTTCATTATCGAAGAAAAATATTGAAGGATTATTGAGAAAAGATATGGGCTATCAGGGACTAGCCATCACCGATGGATTGGAAATGCAAGGTGTAAGAAAATTCTTTCCAAACGGAGCCGCTTCAGTGGAATCGATAATAGCTGGTAATGATTTGCTTTGCATTCCCGATAGCATACCGCTGGTTATTTCAAAAATAAAATCGGCCATTGATTCGCAGCGTTTAACCTGGGCTGTTATTGAAGAGCATTGCAAGAAAGTACTGATGGCGAAATATAAATACGTATTGCCTTACAATGATTCGGTGTCATACAATAATCTTACTGTTGACTTGAATAAATCGGTTTTAGCGATGCGTGAATTAGTGGCTAAAAACGCGATTACTTTATTAGCAAAAGAAGACCAGGAATTCTTCCCATTGAAAAAAGATGAGCATAAAGTTGTTTACGTTTCAGTGGGCATCAATACTGCCAATGCCATGGCGAGAAGATTGCAAAAAGATTACAATGCCGATGTGATCAATTTTGATTTCAATAAGAAGAATACCGATTCGGTGAATATGCTAATTGATTCCATTGCAAAAAATTACCAAAGAGTAATTATCGGAATACATCAGATCAATCGCGCTCCTGCCAATAACTTCGGAATCAGTGCAGATGCGGTTTCGTTTATTAATTTTTTACAACAGCGAACCAAAGCCATTACGATTTTATTTGGCAATGCTTATGTAGCGAAGAACTGGTGTTTTGCAAAGAATTTGGTTGTGGCTTATGAGGATGACAGTACTGTTCAATACAATGCAATTGATATGCTTCAAGGGAAATTACCTTACAAAGGAACCTTACCGGTAAGTGTATGCGAAAATTTGAAATTCGGATATGGATTGACAGTAATGAACAACATACTTCCGATAACAAATCCTGAAGATTTAGGTTTTGATAAAAAAAAATTAAACAGCATTGATTCTATAGTTGCTGATGGTATTACAAAAAAAGCCATTCCAGGTTGTGTTGTATTGATAGCTAAAAATGGGAAGTTGGTTTTTGAAAAAGGTTATGGGTATTATACTTATGAACACAATGAACCTGTAACGAAATCTTCTGTTTACGACTTGGCTTCTGTTACAAAAATATTGGCAACTACTTTAGGTGTGATGAAAATGTATGACGAAGGCAAAATCGATTTAAAAAAAAAGCTCAGTGATTACTTGCCTTCCGTCATAGGAACGGATAAGGCGAATATTAGCATCGAACAATTATTATTGCACGAAGGCGGATTGAAGCCATTTATTCCATTTTATAAAGAAACATTAGACAGTAATCAAACGCCTTCTAAGAAATATTATCAGACATTCAACAAAGACTGCTTCGACTCAAGAGTGGCAAATGGCTTAATGATCAGATGTGATGCCTTAGATACTTTTTACAAAAGAATTTTGGAAAGTCCTCGAACTAACGATGGCGCATACGTGTACAGCGACAATGATTTTATTTTTTTAGGAAAAATCATTGAAAATATCAGTGGCATCAAATTGAATGAATACGTAAGCCAAAAATTTTACAAGCCTATGAGCCTTGAATCAATGGGTTATCAACCATTGGAAAAGATCAGCTATAGTCGTATTGTTCCTTCCACTAAAGAAATAGGATTCAGAAATCAAGAATTAAGAGGCTATGTACACGACCAAGGCGCTGCAATCATGGGTGGTGTAGCCGGTCATGCAGGATTGTTTGCAGATGCATACGATGTAGCTTGTATGATGCAAATGCTGCTGAACGGTGGTGAATGGAATGGGCGACAAATGATAAAAAAAGAAACAATTGAATTGTTTACTGACTATCACAGTGCGGTAAGCAGAAGAGGCTATGGTTTTGATAAGCCTGAAAAAGATAATGCAACTAGAGCAGAAGCTTATCCTGCAAAATCTGCATCCGCTAGGACGTTCGGCCACACTGGTTTTACAGGAACTTGTGTTTGGGCTGACCCTGTATCCAAATTGATTTTTGTTTTTTTAAGTAACAGGATTTATCCTGAAGACAATGGCGTTTTTAAAACATTAAATATGCGTCCAAAGATTTTCGAAACGATATATCAGTCCATTTTAAATTAATGGTGTTGATTTGATTTTATTATTTTATTTTAGTTGATACTAATTCCAAACATATGTCTTATCCATATCAGTTAACCTCTTCAGAAGCCTATCAAAATGCCTATCGCAATAGTGTCGAAAATCCAGAATTATTTTGGGCTGATATCGCAGAAAATTTTACCTGGCATAAAAAATGGGATTCAGTTTTAAACTGGAATTTCAACGAACCAAAAGTTGAATGGTTTGTCGGAGGAAAATTAAACATTACCGAAAATTGCCTGGACAGATGGGCAGCTACACAACCCGACACTCCTGCAATCATTTGGGAAGCCAATGACCCAAATGAAAAAGGAGTTACACTTACTTACAAAGAACTTTTACTTAAAGTATCGCAGTTTGCCAATGTTTTAAAAAATAATGGTGCTAAAAAAGGCGATCGCATTTGTATTTATATGCCGATGGTACCTGAATTGGCCATTGCCGTATTGGCTTGTGCCAGAATTGGCGCCATTCATTCTGTGGTGTTTGGCGGTTTCTCTGCACAAAGTATTTCCGATAGAATTCAGGATGCCCAATGCAATATTGTTGTAACAGCTGATGGTGCTTATCGTGGCAATAAAAACATTCCATTGAAATCAGTGATTGATGACGCTCTTGTTACTTGTCCATCAATTGAAAAAGTAATTGTACTTACGCGTACACGAGAATCCGTTAGTATGATCAATGGTCGTGATACCTGGTGGGAAGATGAAATCAAAAAAGTGGAAGCAGCGGGCAATCCTTTCTGCCCGGCTGAATCAATGGATGCTGAAGATATGCTGTTCATACTTTACACTTCAGGAAGCACGGGTAAACCAAAAGGCGTGGTTCATACTTGTGCAGGCTATATGGTTTGGGCAAATTACACATTTGTAAACGTGTTTCAATATCAAAAAGGTCAGGTGCATTTTTGTACGGCAGATATCGGCTGGGTTACGGGTCATAGTTATATCATTTACGGACCCTTAAGTGCTGGCGCTACAACGTTAATGTTTGAAGGCATACCTACTTATCCTGATGCCGGAAGATTTTGGGAAATTACCGAAAAGCATAAAGTCAATATTTTATATACGGCACCAACAGCCATCAGAAGTTTAATGGGATTTGGAACATCGCCTCTTGAAGGGAAAGATTTAAGTTCATTACAAGTACTCGGCACCGTTGGTGAACCGATTAATGAAGAAGCCTGGCATTGGTATGATGAACATATTGGCAAAAAGAATTGTCCAATTGTTGATACTTGGTGGCAGACGGAAACTGGAGGTGTTTTAATTTCCAATCTCGCTGGAGTAACAAAGGCAAAACCCTCTTTTGCCACTTTGCCTCTTCCCGGCGTACAACCGTTGCTGGTAGATGAGCATGGGAATGAAATTGAAGGCAATGAGGTGAGTGGAAATTTGTGCATCAAGTTTCCTTGGCCAGGAATGTTGCGAACTACTTATGGTGATCATGAAAGATGTCGTCAAACTTATTTTTCTACTTACAAAGGTTTATACTTTACAGGAGATGGTTGTTTGAGAGATAAAGACGGAGATTACAGAATCACCGGACGTGTAGATGATGTATTAAATGTAAGTGGCCATCGCATAGGCACTGCAGAAGTGGAAAATGCCATCAACATGCATACTGGTGTGGTGGAAAGTGCGGTGGTGGGCTATCCGCATGATATTAAAGGGCAGGGAATTTATGCATTTGTCATTTTCAATGGTGTGCATGTCGATGAAAATCATACTCGAAAAGACATCAATGAAACTGTATCCAGAGTTATTGGCGCTATTGCTAAAGCTGATAAGATTCAATTTGTAAGCGGCTTGCCAAAAACAAGAAGTGGAAAAATCATGCGACGTATTTTAAGAAAAATTGCAGAAGGTGAATTGAGTAATTTGGGGGATACTACTACCCTGCTAGATCCGGCCGTAGTGGAAGAGATAATAAAAAGTCGAGGCCCCCTTTAATTCCCCCAAAGGGGGAGAGGAAAAAGCTGGATAAGCTGGATAGGCTAGATAAGCTGGGTAAAACAAAAAAAACTTTTAATAAAATAATACAATTATCAAAACTAATACACCCCAATAAAACATAATCGTCTTCCCCCTTTGGGGGAATTATAGGGGGCTTACATATGACCACTCCACAACAAATATCCATCTCAGATTACACCTACGAGTTACCTGACTCACGCATTGCGCTAAGGCCTTTAGACAATCGTGATGAATCCAAATTGTTGATTTACAAAAATGGAGAAATATCTGAAGATAAATTTGCAAGCATCGTTCGTCATCTACCTGAAAATCTATTGCTGGTTTTCAACAACAGCAAAGTCATTAATGCACGTCTTCGTTTTGAAAAGTCAACCGGAAGTAAAATTGAAATTTTTTGTTTAGAACCAACAGGCGATATGAATGAATACAGCACTGTGATGAATCAAAGAGCTACTTCCAAATGGAAATGTTTTATTGGTGGTGTTGCCAAATGGAAAGAAGAATTTCTGATCAAAGAAATAAAAGACGGAGATACATCAATCACACTGAAAGCAAAAATAATAAACACATTTACTGATGCCTATGAAGTTGAATTTTCATGGGAGCCAGCATCAATGAGCTTTGCTGAAATACTCGATTTAGCGGGAGATGTGCCTTTGCCTCCTTATATCAAAAGACTTACTGAAAACGAAGATACAAGCCGCTATCAAACCATTTATGCTGAAAGCGAAGGTTCTGTTGCTGCGCCTACTGCAGGTCTTCATTTTACTGAAAATATTTTTAGGGCTTTTGAAAACAAAAACATTCAAAAAGCAAATGTAACATTACACGTTGGAGCCGGCACTTTCAAACCGGTGAAAGCTGCTGTAATGAAAGATCACGAAATGCATACAGAGTGGATTGATGTGGATGCTGCAACTATAGAAAAAATTATGTTGCAGCGCGATTTGGTTTTTGCAGTTGGTACTACTTCTTTAAGAACGATTGAAACTTTATACTGGTTGGGTGTGAAAACTATTTTAAATCCAAATGCTGAAAAAATAGAGATTCATCAATGGGATGTTTATAATGAAATTTTAAACAAACAAATCATTAGTGTTGAAGCTTCATTAAAAGCTTTATTAAAATGGATAGAGAAAAAGAAAACAAACAGAATTTTTACTCAAACACAACTATTAATTACACCAGGATATAAATTCAAAATCGCAAAAGGATTGATTACCAATTTTCATCAGCCACAATCTACCTTGTTATTGCTTGTTGCAGCAGCCATTGGCGACAACTGGAAAAAATGTTATCAATATGCAATGGAAAATGATTTTAGATTCCTGAGTTATGGTGATGCGAATTTGTTGTTTATGGCTGAATCGTAACTTTTGTTCCTACCGGTATATAATTGAATAAATCTTTCATTTCAGAATACTTCACTGAAACACAACCGTCGGTCCAATTGTAAAAATTATCAACCGTCCATTCTTCCTGGGGTCTTGTAGCATGTATAGCAATACCCGCGCCTATTTTAGCATTGGCAGGAATTATACCTTTTGCTTTTCTTTCATTAAAAAGTTTGATATTTTCTTGAGTTGGATAATCTAATAGTAATTCCTGACCCCACTGTTTGTGAATTTTTTTGAGGATTATTTTAAAACTACCATTGGGTGTTTTTTTATCGCCCTCACGCATTTTATCTCCCGGATCTTTGCTTCCAAATACAACCGGATAAGTGGCATACCAGCCTTCTGCATCATAAACGCGAAGTTCAAAATCACTTTTGTCAACAATGATGTAAAAGCTGCTATCCAAAGATTTAGTCCTGCGAATTGTTGCAGTTCGGTGTCCAGAATAAAAAGAATAAGAAATGATCAACAACAAAATTGATGCTAATAATATAGAAAAACGGGTTTTCATAAAAAAGAGTTTCACATTAATGGATTAACGACTTGCAAATATAAATAATTGTCTTATTTGTAGATTAGCTGTTAACAGGTTTTCCACTTAAATTAATAAAAAGCACGAAACACATGCCAAAAAATAGAAACCAGCGATAATCTTTACTGAGTTTATAACTCAATTCATTTTGAGAAAGTAATAATGAAAAGATTTTATTTTCCCTTGAAAGCGATGCAACATGAACACTAAATTAAGAAAATAATGAAGTGATGAACCAAAACTTTTTTATTGAAAATGCAATAAATTGGTAGCTATGTTTAGATTTGCAAAAATAAAAATCAGGAATTATGAACAATCAATTTACCGAAAGAATAAAATCAGAATTAAGCGAAATAGAATCTGCAGGATTATTTAAAAAAGAAAGAATCATCAGCAGTGAGCAAGGTGCTGAAATCATTGTCAATGGAAATACTGTATTGAATTTTTGTGCCAATAATTATCTCGGTTTGTCTTCACATCCGAAAGTCATTGAAGCCGCTAAAGAATATATCGACCATCGTGGATATGGCATGAGCAGTGTGCGTTTCATTTGCGGTACACAGGATATACATAAAGAATTAGAACAAGCTATTTCCAAATTTTTAGGAACAGAAGATACTATTTTATATGCAGCGGCATTTGATGCGAATGGCGGTGTGTTTGAGCCTTTGTTCAATGAAGAAGATGCGATTATTAGCGATGCATTAAATCATGCATCTATTATTGATGGCGTAAGATTATGTAAAGCACAACGCTACCGTTATGAGCATAATAATATGGAAGATTTGGAAGCCAAACTTATAGAAAGTGCTCATTTGAGAAATCGCATCATTGTTACAGATGGCTCGTTTAGTATGGATGGCACAATCGCAAAGCTTGACATTATTTGCGAGTTAGCTGATAAGTACAATGCTGCAGTGATGATTGATGAATGTCATTCCTCAGGTTTTTTAGGAAAGACCGGAAGAGGCACTCATGAATACAGAAATGTAATGGGGCGTATCGATATCATAACTGGCACTTTAGGAAAAGCATTAGGCGGCGCGAGTGGTGGATTTACTTCAGGCAAGAAAGAAATTATTGAAATGTTGCGTCAGAGAAGTCGTCCCTATTTGTTTAGCAACACTTTGGCGCCAAGCATTGTCGGTGCTTCAATTGCTGTGCTAAATATGCTAAGCGAAACCACCGACCTCAGAGACAAGCTTGAATACAATACAAAATATTTCAGAACTAAAATGACGGAAGCTGGTTTTGATATCAAACCAGGAGATCATCCTATTGTTCCGATCATGTTGTATGATGCAGTGTTGGCGCAGCAATTCGCAGCTAAATTATTAGATGAAGGCATTTATGTTATTGGATTTTTCTTCCCCGTTGTTGCAAAAGGACAAGCTCGTATCAGAGTACAACTCAGCGCTGCTCATGAACAACATCATCTTGAAAAAGCCATTGAAGCTTTTACTAAAATTGGGAAAGAATTAGGAGTATTAAAATAAATAACTTGATAATGATGATTATTTTGTTTCATTGTAAAACTAAAAACAATCAATTATGAAAAAGATGATTCCATCCATTGCCATGCTTTTTATTTTATTGGCATTATTCAGCTCCTGTATTGAAAGTGTAAACAATAAACTGATTGTAGGTAATTGGAAAGCGGTTTCCTGGACAGAAAATGGAACACCAAATGTTACTAAAGCAGAAAACACATCATTCGTTTTTGATGAAAAAAATCATTATAGTTTTAACCATGGTGGAACAACCAAAAAAGGTACCTATAAAGTTGAAAACAATTTATTATTTACAACAGAAGAAGGCATGCAGGAAATCATGGTCAACATTACAAAACTCACTGCAGACAGTTTAGTATTTGATATGAACAATGGAGGTACTCCTGAGCAATTGATGCTAATTAAAGAAAAATAATTCCAATATATTTTGATTTGCCATGCTTAAAAAAAAGCCTGTAAATTTTGAAGAATACTTATTGGAATTACCTGAATCAGTAATCAAATCGCTTAAAGAAATAAAAGATGTAATTCAGAAAACCAATTCCAAAGCTGAAGAATGCATTAGCTATGGAATGCCTGCTTTCAAATACAATGGAAAACCTCTTGCTTATTTTGCTGCATTTAAAAATCACATCGGCTTCTACCCTACTGCTTCTGGAATTAAAGCAGTTGAAAATGAATTAAGCAAATTCCAATATTCTAAAGGCGCGATTCAATTTCCATACGATAAGAAAATACCTGTAACACTCATCAAGAAAATTATTAAAATTAGAACGGCGCAGATTGACGTCCCCTCAATCCCCAAAGGGGGAAGTTTAATGCATACTAATAATTGACGCCGGTCTCATGATTGGCGACGGTCTCCCGATTTGGCGACGGTCTCCCGACCGGTGCCAAATTGTATTTTCTCTCCCAACATTTTCTTAAAAAAATCCAAACATACTTTCATTAACTTTTTTTTAGAATTCAAATAGATATTTTCAAAATTCTATTATCTGCCGATGTTGAATTTGCGTTGTTGTATTTTTTAACCAACTAAATTTTTCTGTTATGCAAAACCCGCAACCTGCAACGATTGGCGTTGCCATTCCATTTCCAGTAAACTTAATTTCTCTCAGAAAAAAAGCCATCCTAAGTTTCTCATTTCTTCTTCTCATTGTTATTTTCTCATTTGGTCAGGGACAAAAAATAAACAAAACAATATACTTCGAATATGATGATTACAAACTTGACGATGTAGAAAAAAGCAAAATCGACAGCCTCTTACTTGATTACACGATCACATCCATCAACATCCAAGGTCATTGTGATAAAAACGGAAACAACAGCTACAATGATAAACTTTCTTTTAAACGAGTAAAATCTGTAAAAGAGTATTTGTTGTCTAGAGATATCAATGATAGTGCAATTCATATCAATGCATTTGGCAAAAGAAAACCAATAAATCAAAACCTGAATGAAGATGAGATGGCCCTCAACAGAAGAGTGGAACTAGAAGTAAACTGTATCTACAGTAAACAAACAGGCATTCAGATTCAAGGTAAGGTGCTCAACGATTTAAATCAACCCGTGATTGCTGAAATATCACTGAACGATAACAATGGCAATGAAATCAAAACAATAAATTCTGATAATAATGGAAATTATACGCTCAATGCAAAAGTAACAGCCAACAAATCTTATAATCTAGTTTATTACAGTGAACATAATTTTCTCTCGGCACAACCTTTATTCGTCAGTGAAAAAACAAGAACTTTCAGAAATCTCACAACCGTATTACCTGAGTTGAAAAAAGGAAAAAAATATTTGTTTAAAAACATGAATTTCTTTGGAAATGTTGCCACTATGATCCCTGCATCGAAACCTTCATTGGAAGCATTATTGAAATTGATGAAAAAAAATAAAAAATTGGTAATTCAAATTGAAGGGCATGTCAATTATCCTGTTTATCAGGAGATGACAGATGAAATGGAAAAATTTAATCAATGGCTTTCTGATGAACGTGCCAAAATGGTATACGAATTTTTAATTTCAAATGGTATTGAAGAAAAAAGATTATCAAAAATCGGTTATGGTGCAAAATATATGCTTTACCCTTATGCAGCAACCGATGAACTGATGGAAAAAAACAGAAGAGTTGAAATTAATGTTATCGATTTTTAAGCATAGAAAGGAAGAATGTTTTCATTATTAAAGATGTAATTTTATCAAAATGATTTTATGATAAAATTACATCTTGTTTTTTTCGCGGTCGTCTTACCTATAATCGCTTCAGCGCAATTTGTAGAGAGCAAACCTCCTGTTGCAGCAACAAAAACCCATTGGCGTGTATTGCACAACGACAGCGTTGCCGATCCCTATTTCTGGATGTATGATTATTTTGGCAAAGGCCCAGACAGTAATCTTGTTGTTGAAAATCTGAAAGCAGAAAATAATTATTTGGAAAATGTAATGAGTAATACAAGAGGTTTTCAGAATCAACTTTTCAATGAAATGAAATCCAGAATCAAAGAAAAAGATGAAGATGTTCCTGTTTATAAAAATGGTTATTACTACTATTATCGTACCGATCCGGGAAGTGAATATTTCAAATACTGCAGAAAAAAAGGAAGTCTTGAAGCGAAAGAAGAAATTTTATTGGATGTAGATCAAATGGCCATCGGACATCCTTATTATAAAGTAAGTGGAATGGAAGTTAGCGAAGACAATCGTTTGCTTGCTTTTGCAGTTGATGAACTCAGCAGGTTACAATACAGCATTTACATCAAAGACCTCACAACAGGTAAAATTCTGAATGATAAAATTGACGGCACTGGAGGCGATCCTTGCTGGGCAAATGATAATAAAACCATTTTCTACACAGCCAATAATCAACTCACTTTATTGAGCGAAAAAATAAAAAGACATCATTTAGGAGAAGCTCAACAAAAAGATGTTGTTGTATATGATGAAAAAGACAACAGCAATTACATCTCAGTTTTTAAAAGCAAAAACAACCGATACATTTTTATCAAATCAGAAGGAACATTGTCTTCAGAATACCAGTTTATTGAAGCAGACAAATCCGATGATACTTTCAAATGCTTTCAACCACGAATGAAAAATGTGTTGTATAATGTCTTTTGCGCTGCCGATAAGTTTTTTATACTGACAAACAAAGACGGTGCCTCAAATTTCAAAGTAATGGAATGCAGCTTGAATAAAACATTGGCTATCTCATGGATTGATTTTATTCAGCATAACGAAAGTGTTCTGATAGAAAATGTGGAAGAATTCAACAACTACCTTGTTTTGCAGGAAAGAGAAAAAGGATACGAACAATTGGTGATTAAAAATCTCATAGACAAATCTGAACACAAAGTCGAAACAGATGAAAACGATTGCTCTTTATCAATTATCAATAGTCCTGATTTCAACAACAATTCATTTCGATTCAATTATAGCTCATTAAATATACCCAATACTGTTTTTGAATACGACCTTGCCAGTCACAAAAGAGCCATTTTAAAGAAACAGGAAATTCAAGGTGGTTACAACCCTGCTGAATACACTACCGAAAGAATTTTAGTACCAACAAGAGATGGCGT
>CALCNY010000186.1 GCA_937897585.1 uncultured Chitinophagaceae bacterium
ATTCCTGGTATATTGTCAACAGCATCACCCATCATACCCAACATGTCTATTACTTGTGAAATATTTTCGATATCCCATTTTTTACAAATTTCCTCAGGACCTAAAATTTCATAAGATCCACCTTGGTAAGGCGGTTTGTAAATTTTAATATGCTCTGAAACCAGCTGACCATAATCTTTATCAGGTGTAACCATGTACACATCGTATCCTTCTTTTTCAGCAAGCTTTGCCAACGTGCCAATGATGTCATCTGCTTCAAAGCCATCCAATTCCACAACAGGGATATTGAAACCTTCGATGATTCTTTTGATATCTGGAACTGCAGCTAAAATATCTTCAGGTGTTTCTTGTCTGTTGGCTTTGTAATCAGCAAAGTCAATATGTCTCTCAGTTAGCGCATGTGTGTCAAAACACACAGCCATATGCGTTGGTTTTTGATTGTTGATTAAATCAATAATGGCATTGGTAATTCCAAATTGCGCATTGGTGTTTTTTCCTTTACTGGTTACTCTGGGACTTCTGATTAGAGCGTAATAAGCTCTGAAAACAAGCGCGAACGCGTCGAGTAGAAATAATTTTTTTGGCATATCTTAAAAGTAAAACAATTGAAGTAATGATGTTGAATTTTATCAGTACAAACATTTGTCGTTGTTATTTTATTTTTCGTTTTTCATTTTTTCAAGTTGCTCTTTCATAGCAAACATGATATCTCTTAATCTTGCCGCTTCCATGAAGTCCATGTCTTTAGCGGCTTTCTCCATTGATTTTTTAGTAGCAGCTACGGCCTTTTCAAGCTGAGGAATAGTGCTGTATTGTTCTTGTTCCTCTGCAGCAATGGCAACAGTTGTTTCTGTTTGCAATGCATAAGGATTAGAAGGATCATAGCCTTTTACATCCAACACACTTCCTTGCGCCATGATTTGATCAACAGTTTTCTTAACTGTCTTAGGTGTAATGCCATGTTCAATATTATGAGCAATTTGTTTTTCCCTTCTTCGTTGCGTTTCATCAATGGTTCTTTGCATCGAGCCCGTAATTTTATCGGCATAAAATATTACGAGTCCGTTTTCATTTCTTGCCGCACGACCAGCAGTTTGTGTCAGACTTCTTTCATTTCTTAAAAAGCCTTCTTTATCAGCGTCCATGATGGCTACAAGCGAAACTTCAGGTAAATCCAAACCTTCTCTTAATAAGTTAACACCCACGAGAACATCGATAGTTCCCAAACGCAATTCTCTCAAAATTTCAACCCTTTCCAACGTGTCTACATCGCTATGAATGTATTTTGATTTTACGTTTATGCGTTCCAGATACTTGTGCAGTTCTTCGGCCATGCGTTTTGTTAGTGTAGTAACGAGCACACGATCACCGGCCAGAATCCTGTTGTCGATTTCTTCCAATAAATCATCAATTTGATTTAATGTTGGTCTTATTTCAATCGGCGGGTCTAGTAATCCAGTAGGACGAACAACCTGTTCGACTACTACGCCACCGCATTTTTGCAATTCATATTCTCCGGGTGTTGCCGATACAAAAATGGTTTGTCCGGTTATGTCTTCAAACTCACCGAAATTTTGTGGGCGGTTATCCATGGCAGATGGTAAACGAAATCCGTAATCGACAAGAACAAGTTTTCTGCTTCTATCGCCACCGTACATACCACTGATTTGCGGAATGGTTTGATGACTTTCATCAATGATAGTAATGAAATCTTTAGGAAAGTAATCAAGCAAACAGAAAGGTCTGGTACCAGGTTTGCGTCTATCAAAAAAGCGTGAATAGTTTTCAATACCCGAGCAATAGCCCAATTCGCGAATCATTTCCAAATCGTAATTCACTCTTTCACTGATTCGTTGCGCTTCAATGAATTTTCCTGAATTTTTAAAATAGTTTACTTGTGCCGCACACTCATCTTGAATATCAGAAATAACCTGTGCCATCATGTCTTTTGGTGCGAGATATAAATTAGCAGGAAAAATAGCGGCATGGTCTACAGTGCCAATTCTTTTTCCCGTCGCCAGTTCCAATGTTTCGATGCTTTCAATTTCATCCCCAAAAAAACAAACCCGATATCCAAAATCAACATAAGGTAAATTGATGTCGATGGTGTCGCCTTTTACCCTGAATGAACCTCTTTCAAAATCACCTTGACTTCTGTGATAGGTTGAATTTACCAAAGCATGCAAAAATCCTTGTCGGGAAATCACTTGTCCCTGATGGATTCTGATGATACCATTTTCATAATCGGTTGGGTTGCCCATACCATAAATACAGCTCACACTGGCTACCACAACAATATCTCTTCTGCCACTTAACAATTGAGCGGTAGCTTGTAGTCTGAGTTTATCCAATTCTTCATTGATGCTTAAATCTTTTTCAATGTAAGTATTGGTAACGGGCATGTAAGCCTCGGGTTGGTAATAATCATAGTAAGAAACGAAGTAGCCAACTGCATTTTCCGGAAAAAACTGCTTGAATTCGCCATAAAGTTGAGCTACCAGGGTTTTATTATGAGTCAATACCAAAGTTGGACGTTGTAATTTTTCAATTACATTGGCCATGGTAAATGTCTTTCCACTTCCTGTAACACCAAGTAAGGTTTGGAATCTTTCGCCATCATGAATACCCTGTACCAGTTGCTTGATAGCTTCTGGCTGGTCGCCTGCGGGCGGAAATTCTGAAAAAAGTTTGAAAGACATAATAAAGATTGGAGGATAAAATTAGACATTTATTCAGTGAAATAAATTTACAAGTGGTAATATATGTTCTTACGTTCTTGATACATATATTTCACTCATTAATGACAAAATCCCCATTGTTATTGATAAATTAACCAACTTATTCCTCAAAACGCCTTGCCAACCCGTTATTTAGTGTTACCTTTGCGCGTCAAAAAACAGCAGGTTTTGCTGTTAGCCATAAATTGTAAGCCGTATTCGCTCACTTTCAGCTAAAAGCAAAATCCAAAAAAAACTTATATGAATATTAGAAACATTGCCATCATTGCGCACGTTGATCATGGAAAAACAACATTGGTGGACAAAATTTTGCATGCAACTAAGGTTTTCCGTGATAATCAGGATACCGGAGAGTTGATTATGGACAGTAATGACCTTGAAAGAGAAAGAGGTATTACCATTTTCAGTAAAAATGCATCGGTAACTTACAAAGACACTAAAATCAATGTCATCGATACTCCTGGTCACTCGGATTTCGGTGGTGAGGTAGAGCGCGTATTGAAAATGGCTGATGGTGTAATATTATTGGTGGATGCTTTTGAAGGACCTATGCCGCAAACTCGTTTTGTGTTACAAAAAGCGCTTCAGTTGAATTTGAAACCAATTGTAGTTATTAATAAGGTAGACAAACCAAATTGTCGTCCTGATGAAGTTCATGATTCAGTTTTCGAATTGTTTTTCAATTTGGATGCTACAGAAGAGCAATTGAATTTCCCTACTTTCTATGGTTCAGGAAAAAATGGCTGG
Organism: uncultured Chitinophagaceae bacterium; assembly: GCA_937897585.1. GTDB lineage: Bacteria > Bacteroidota > Bacteroidia > Chitinophagales > Chitinophagaceae > Ferruginibacter. Next base: position 3,486 of record CALCNY010000186.1, read on the forward strand.
TTCAACAATTCATTAACTCAAATTGATAACATCAATCCATTGTTGGATGGTATTTTGGAATATGTACCTGCGCCTAAGGTTAATGAAGGACCTTCACAAATGCAAATTACTTCATTGGACTATTCTTCATTTTTAGGAAGAATTGCGGTAGGTAAAGTGGCAAGAGGTGTTTTAAAAGAAAATCAGTTGATTGCTTTGATGCAAGCAGATGGTACGAATAAGAAAATGCGTATTAAAGAATTGCATGTATTTGAAGGCATGGGTAAAAGAAAAGTGAGTGAAGTAAAAGCTGGAGATATTTGTGCTGTTGTAGGTTTGGAAGAATTCAACATCGGAGATACTATATCTGATCCTGAAGTTTTGGAAGCATTACCTGTAATCAGTGTTGATGAGCCGACCATGAGTATGATGTTTAGCATCAACAACTCGCCATTCTTTGGTAAAGAAGGAAAGTTCGTTACAAGTCGTCATTTGCGTGATCGTTTGATGAAAGAAACTGAAAAGAATCTGGCGCTTCGTGTAGAGGATACCGATAGTGCTGATTCAATGTTAGTGTATGGAAGAGGTATTTTGCATTTGGGTATCTTGATAGAAACCATGCGCAGAGAGGGTTTTGAGTTGACAGTAGGTCAACCTCAGGTATTGGTAAAACATATTGATGGTGTTAAATCTGAGCCATATGAAATTTTGGTGGTAGATGTACCAACAGAATTCAGTGGTCGTGTAATCGATATGGTTACCCAGCGTAAAGGTGAAATGTTGATCATGGAAACCAAAGGTGAAATGCAGCATTTGGAATTTGATATTCCTTCAAGAGGTTTGATTGGATTGAGAAGCAGCATGTTGACCAATACAGCTGGTGAAGCAGTAATGGCGCATCGTTTCAATGCATACAAGCCTTGGAAAGGATCTATTCCTGGAAGAAACAATGGTGTGTTGTTGTCTAAAACAACTGAAAAAACTACAGCATATTCAATTGATAAATTACAGGATAGAGGTAGATTTTTTGTGGATCCAGGAGATGATGTATACACAGGGCAAATCATTGCCGAACATATCAAGCCAGGAGATTTAGTGGTGAATGCAACTGAGGCAAAAAAATTAACCAACCACAGAGCGAGTGGTTCTGATGATGCAAGTCGTGCTGCACCAAAAATTATGATGACACTTGAAGAGTGTATGGAGTATATCCAGCAAGATGAGTGTATTGAGGTTACACCAAAAAGCATCAGATTGAGAAAGAACATTCTTAATGAGGATGACAGAAAAAGAGTGAGTAAGTCGATGTCACAGGAAGCTTAATTTCAATCTTAAATATTTATTAAAACCCGCGTTATACTTCGCGGGTTTTTTATTTTGAAAATAGCGAGATGATTTTTTTAGAGCTGTTTTTTAGTAAAACAATCTTGCAATAAAAATGTATTTTTGTCGCTCTATATTTTACAAGTA
>CALCNY010000187.1 GCA_937897585.1 uncultured Chitinophagaceae bacterium
GGCATGCCAATGTAATTACCTGGGATGGACTTGTGGTGCCTTGTTGTTTTGATAAAGATGCTATGCATCAATTGGGAAACTTGAAAACACAATCATTTGCTGATATCTGGAAAAATGACAATTATAGTCAATTCAGAAAAGAGCTAATGAAAAGCAGAAAAAATATTGATATTTGCGCGAACTGCAGTGAAGGCGTTTCTGTTTGGGAAGATTAATCACTCACACTAAAAAACAATAATGGAATATTCATTTAATGAAAGATTCAGACAGGTAATATTGTTCATGTTAATTGTAATTATTGCAGTTTTATTGATATTTGAATTAACAGTATTTATTCCTGGGTTTTTAGGTGGCATTACTTTATATATTTTAAGTCGTTCATTGTATTTTCAATTCATTTTTAAATATAAATGGAAGAAAGGGTTAACTGCATTGCTTTTCATTTTAGCTTTTATCATTCTGATTGCCATTCCTATTTATATAGGCATTGAATTGGTTAGTCCTAAAATAAAATTAATTACTGATCAACAAGACAAGCTTATACAAGGCATTCAAATAATTGCTGATAAAATAAAAGCTAAGACGGGAATGGATTTGTTCACAGCAAATAATGCCAAAGAAACTGCAGCAAAAATATCTGCTTTCCTGCCACAGTTACTTAATAGTACAGCGGTTATGTTGGGCAATTTGCTGATGATGTTTTTCCTTTATTATTATTTGCTTACTGGAGGTTCACGTTTAGAGTCATACTTGTTAAAAATCATCCCGTTGAAAAATGAGAATATTGATTTGCTTGCTGAAGAAACTAAAATGATGGTGAAAGCCAATGCGCTTGGTATTCCTATTATTTGTATTGTTCAAGGTGTTTTTGCTGCTTTGGGTTATTGGATTTTTGGCGTTAATGATTGGGCTTTATGGGGATTTTTTACCGGACTTTTTGCATTTTTTCCAATGGTAGGTACCATGATTATTTGGGTTCCACTTGTGGCTTACATGTTTGCAACTGGAAATGATTTTTATGCAACAGGCTTGACTTTATATAGTTTTATTGTTACCGGAAATGTAGATTATGTGGCCAGAATTACATTGATGAAAAAAATAGGAGACGTTCATCCTTTAATTACAATTCTGGGTGTAATCGTTGGATTGAATTTGTTTGGATTTGTGGGTTTGATATTCGGGCCATTATTAATTAGTTATTTTATGGTTTTGGTAAAAATTTATATCAATGAGTTTGTTGTTGTAAAAAATGCAGAGACCAATTAACCCGAAAAATAAAATTATTTAACAGCCCATTAGATTTGTTATCATTACTATTGTTTATTCAATTATGAAAAAAATTCGTACCATTTTCTTGAGTGCATTTGCGATTTTACATTTAAATGCATTTTCTCAAAAAACAAATATAAAAACTGAAATGAGAGCCGTATGGGTAGCTACTGTTGATAATATCGACTGGCCGGATACTGCAACAGTAGATGCTCAGTTGCATAAAGATGCTTTTCTCCGTTTGTTAGATACTCATTTTTGTAATGGCATCAATACCATCATCGTTCAAATTCGTCCTTCTTCTGATGCATTTTATCCTTCACCTTACGAACCATGGAGCCAATGGCTAACAGGTATACAAGGACAAGCGCCACAGCCATTTTTTGATCCATTAGAGTTTATGATAACAGAAACGCATAAACGCGGAATGGAGTTTCATGCCTGGATTAATCCATTTAGAGCAGTTCAAAATATTGAGAAGTCTTCTATTGCTGAAAACCATGTTACAAAGCAACATCCTGATTGGTTCATTCAATATGGCAATAAAATATTTTTTGATCCGGGAAATAAAGAAGCCAGACAATATGTTGTGGATGTGGTTAAAGATATTGTAAAACGATATGCTGTAGATGCTATTCACATTGATGATTATTTTTACCCTTATCCATTACCAGGTGTAAAGTTTCATGATGAAAAAACTTACGGACTTTATGGCAGCACTATGAAGTTAGATGATTGGAGACGAAGCAATGTCGATTCTGTGATTTCTAATTTGTATACTGAAATCAAAAAAATAAACAACAATTGTCAGTTTGGGGTGAGTCCATTTGGTGTATGGAGAAATTCGGATCGTGATCCGCGTGGCAGTAAAACACAAGCTGGTCCTACGGATTATGATTATTTATATGCCGATATTTTATTGTGGTTGAAAAAAGGTTGGGTAGATTATATTGCACCCCAACTATATTGGGAAATGACCAGTAAACATGTGCCTTTCGATGTGGTATTGGATTGGTGGAGCAAAAATACCAATGGCAAAAAATGCTATATCGGATTGGGAGTTTATAGAGCAGGTTGCAACAAAGCCTGGAGCGATAAGAATTTATTACCTATTCAAATTGAAAAAATCAGAAAAACGCCCAATATTCAGGGTATGATGTTTTATAGCAGTCGCTCACTTGAAAAAAATCTGAATGGCTGGAGTGATAGTTTGAGATTGAATTATTTTAAAGAACCGGCGATGACGCCGAAGATGAATGCCCCCTAAATCCCCCAAAGGGGGACATTGATTATGTAATATTTTGGATGTTATATTTAGTTGTAATTATTAAGCATTATGTAATATTGAATTGAATTCAACTTTATGTTGAGGTGCCCCAGCAAAGCACAATCAAAGTCCCCCTTCGGGGGATTTAGGGGGCAGAATATTTTTTTCCTTCCAGCCAATTACACTGTTGTAAACTGCCCACTCGGATTCTTAAAGGAATTTTTGTAACCTTTTCAAATTTCCATTCTTGTTTACAAATAACGCCGATGTTTTGTAAATAGTAATTCTCTGGAATGCTCTTCAATAAAGGGTTTGATGGGACTGTAGAAGTGATTGAAATATGTTGAATAGCAGACTTATTATTTTTAAAATAATCGTTTTTTTGTGCAAAAGCAAGCTTCTCCACAAAAATCATGCAAAAAAATAAAAATAACTGCTTTTGTTTCAACTTACGGAAATCTATTATGTAAATTTACGTTCGAATTGATTATCCACCATGGCCATGCAGCAAAGTTTACAGCAGAAGATGCTACAAAAACTGAGTCCGCAGCAAATTCAACTGATGAAATTGCTGCAGATTCCTACTGCCCAGTTGGAAGAGCGCATAAAAGAGGAACTTGAAGAAAATCCTGCACTCGAACAAGTTGAAGAAGGCCATGAAGACGAATTTGACGTCAAGGATGAATTCGCCGAAAACAATGAGGATGATTTTGAACCAGATGGAAGTGAGGAAGAATATGACAATATAGACATCAGTGAATATGTACAGGAAGGCGATGACGATATTGGTGATTACAAACTACGTGATGATAATTATCCAGATGCAGATGAAAGCAGAACTACGCCTCACAAAGTGGAAGTTTCATTCAATGAACTCATGATACAACAATTGGGATTGTTGAAACTGAATGACAAAGAACAAAAAATCGCAGAACAAATAATAGGCAGTTTGGATGATGATGGTTATTTGAGAAGAGAGATAACGTCGATAATAGACGACCTTGCATTCAGACAAAATATTGAGGCCGACGAAAAGATGGTGAAGCATATCATTTTGATGATACAAGACTTCGATCCTGCCGGAGTTGCTGCCAAAGATTTACAAGAGTGTTTATTATTACAACTGCAACGTTTACCTAATCCTACTCAGGATACGGTTTTAGCCATTAAAGTGTTGAAATTATATTTTGAAGAATTTACCAAGAAACATTACGAGAAAATACAAAGAGGATTATCGCTATCCGATGATCAGTTAAGAGGCATTATCAATCAGATTATAAAATTGAATCCACGCCCAGGGATTATGTCTGGAGATTCTGCCAGATCTGAAAACTATATCATTCCTGATTTTTTTATCAACAATAATGCAGGCAAACTAGAGCTTTCATTAAATAGTAAAAATGCGCCTGACTTGAGAGTGAGTGATGGTTACAGAGATATGCTCAACCATTATGAGAAAAGTAAAAAAGATAATAAGAGTCAGAAAGAGGCCGTGATGTTTATCAAACAAAAACTGGATTCCGCAAAATGGTTTATTGATGCCATCAAGCAACGACAAAATACTTTGTTGAATACGATGGAGGCCATTATGAATTATCAATATAATTTTTTCCTCACTGGAGATGAGATGGATTTGAAGCCGATGATATTGAAAGATGTGGCAGAAAAAACCATGCAAGACATTTCTACTGTGAGTAGGGTGGCTAACAGCAAATTTGTGCAAACAGAATTTGGAACATATAGACTTAAATTCTTTTTCAGTGAAAGTCTGCAAACGGATTCGGGAGAAGAAGTGAGCACCAGAGAAGTGAAAAGAATTTTATCAGATTTGATAGAAGAAGAAAGCAAAAAAAATCCATACAGTGATGAAGCACTTACAGAAATGCTTCAACAGAAAGGTTATAACATAGCCAGAAGAACTGTAGCTAAATATCGTGAACAGTTGAATATTCCTGTAGCCAGGTTAAGAAAAAAAATATAATGGAAAACAACAAGGAGATTTCTCGGGAAAATAGTTCAACAATAAACTTCGGATTCCCTGCAAAGGCATTTGCGTATTTAAATTCCTATCTTTTTCATCCTTTGTTTGTTCCTTTATATATCATCTTGTTTTTACTTTATGTGCATCCATCAGCTTTTACCGGATTTTCTGATGCGACAAAAGTTCGTGTAATCTTTATCGTTATTATCAATTTATTGTTCTTTCCCTTAATCAGTGTATTGTTATTAAAAGCGGTTGGTTTTATAGATTCGATTTATCTAAAGAACCAAAAAGACCGAATTATACCTTATATCGCTTCCGGTATTTTTTTCTTTTGGGCCTATCATGTTTTTAAAGAGCAAACTCAATATCCAGAGGTGTGGGTATCATACTTGCTAGGTTTGTTTTTGGCTTCATCAGCAGCATTGATTGCCAATATTTATTTCAAAGTAAGTATGCATGCTGTTGGAGTGGGAGGATGGATTGGTTTTTTTTATCTTTTGTCAAACACACAAGATGTAATGATGACATGGCCGTTGGTAGCTGTGTTGTTAATTACGGGAATGGTGTGTACTTCAAGAATGATTTTAAAAGCGCATGATGCTGTAGATATTTATGGTGGATTGGTTATTGGTGTGTTGACACAACTTGCGGGGTGGTATTTTAATGCCCCCTAAATCTCCCAAAGGGGGGAATCTCCTCGTGAGAGGGGAGCAGTTAGCAGATTCGACTATCTCTGCGAAACCTCTACTTTCTTTAATTCTCCGCCGTAAAATATTTCGTGAATTCGTGATTATGAAAATGTAAAATGTAGAATATCCAATTTAAAATGTAAAAGTGGTATTTCGGAAACGAAATTGTTATTCTCTCATGAATTTAAAAACCTCACCCCCAACCCCCCTTAATCCCCCGAAAGGGGAAGTCCAAGAATGAGAGGGGAGCAATGAGCAGTACCGACTTTGTGAATCTTCGTGCCTTAGCGCTATCGTGACAAAAAAATCGATTCCCTATCCACTAACAAGCAAAACCTCTGCTTTCTCTTATTCTCAGCGGTAAAATGATTCGTGAATTCGTGGTTAACCAAAAAAATAGAAGCCCCGTCCAATTCGGGGCTTCTCGTTGTCCTGTAGTGCCTAACAAAAAGTATCTTGTAGCTGTATAAAATCAACAGCAGTTGTTTGTGTTAATACCATTAAATGAAATGAAAATTTTCTTAGTAATTCAATAGTGTAAAAGACTAATTTGAATCCAGCTTCCAGTATCTAGTCTATCCAGCTCATCTAGCCTATCTAGTATCGAGCATCTAGTATCCAGTCTATCCAGCAGTTTTTTCTTCTTCATTTGTTTTTCAAAGGTTGTGCATATATAAGCGTTTTTAGGCGCTTTTTATTGTGTATGTGATTGATAATTAAGTAGAAGTACTTTGGTTTTATTGTAATCAAACACATAGTAATTCATTCTTAAACCCTTGACCATTCAGCCATATGATAAAAAATAGTAAAGGTCTTTCATTAAGAAAATAATCTGAAAAAAAATTTGAGAATTAAGGTCTGAAAGTTATCGACCCAGTAAGACTTGGATTTTCAATTGAATGATACGTTATAGTTCCCAGGGTGTCTTTCTTAAAAAAATAATGACCTTGAGGAGCCATTGTTGAAGTAGCAAGTGAAGTACAATTATCAGAAACGATAGTTTGATTGGTGTTCGATTGATTTAAGAATGTAATTGATGATCCGATAGCAACTGTAAGTGTTGGTGGCGAAACTGCAGTATTTGTAATTGAAATATAATGTGTAGGTAATCCGCCACCCACGCCACCATAATTAACAGAGGGTTGTGAGCATGAGCAAATCATTAATGATAAACAAAAAGATATAAATAGTTTAGTTTGGCTGAAGTTCATATGTGCTGAAATGTGCGACAAATTACAAAAAAAATCAGATAATTGGAATTAGAAATCAAATTGCGGATTTGATTGAAAGTGATATTGCAATTTTGCAATATCGCAATATTACGTCCACCCAACTCAAACAGCCAAATATTTTCACTAAAGTTTATTTAATAAAGCTGAACTTTATTTAAACTATCCAGCCCAACCATCCTATCTAGCTTATCCAGCCCATCCAGCAAATCTGGCTATAAATACTAAACGTTCCTTTCAAGAGACATTATTGAGAAGTACGACGAACCATTTGAACTTATTGAACCTCTTAAACCTTTTGAACAAATTTTTAAAACGCAACGTCCCTTTCATGAGAAATTGCTGACAAGAACTATCCAGCATCTAGCTTATCCAGCCTATCTATCCTATCCAGCAAATCTGGCTTTAAAATACGCAACGTCCCTTTCAGGAGACATTGCTGAGAAGTAAGTATCCTGCCTATCTAGCCTATCCAGCTTATCTAGCCTATCCAGCCTATCTATCCTATCCCTCCCCTCCCCCAATAAATATTTCTCAACATTAATCATTCCCAATACTGCCGTTCGTAAATTTGTCGTATGCCCCAATATATAGATGAACTAAATGAACCGCAGCGTACCGCGGTTTTGCACAAAGACGGACCCATAATGATCATTGCCGGAGCTGGCAGTGGAAAAACAAAAGTGATTACCACTCGAATCGCTCACCTGATGTCAACAGGTGTTGATGCCTTTAATATTTTGGCACTAACGTTTACGAATAAGGCTGCTGCAGAGATGAAAGAGCGTATCCAAAAAATACTTGGTAACAGCGAAGCTCGTAATTTGTATATCGGAACTTTTCATAGTGTATTCGCACGTATTCTGAGAGGGGAAGCTACTAAAATCGGCTACCCTAGTGACTTCACCATTTATGACGGTGATGATGCCAAATCGGTTATCAAAACCATTGTGCGTGAAATGAATTTGGATGAAAAACATTACAAGCCCAATATCGTTTTAGGCAGAATTTCAAAAGCGAAAAATGCTTTGGTGGGTCCGGAAGAATATGCCAATGACTATCATTTACAGCAAGAAGATTACAAAGCCAATCGCCCTGAAATTGGCGCTATTTATAAATCTTATGCAGCCCGTTGTTTTAAAAACGGCGCGATGGATTTCGATGATTTACTATTTAAAATGTATGTACTGTTGAGTACATTTCCTGAATGTTTAAGCAAGTTTCAGCATAAGTTTAAATACATCATGATTGATGAGTATCAGGATACCAATGTGGTGCAATATGAAATTGTGAAACTACTTGGTGCCATGCACGAAAACGTGTGTGTTGTAGGTGATGATGCGCAAAGTATTTATAGCTTCCGTGGTGCTACAATTGAAAATATACTTCAGTTTCAAAAAGATTATGATGAAATAACTGTTGTAAAATTGGAACAGAATTATAGAAGTACAAAAAACATTCTAAATGTTGCCAATGAAGTCATCAGTAATAATAAAGGTCAGATTGAAAAGAAATTATTTACTGATAATGTTGAGGGTGAGAAAATAAAATTAATCCGCACCATGACGGATAATGACGAGGGGAAAATCGTTGCAGATTCTATACAAGAACTAAAATTGCGCAATCATTATTTCAATCAGGATTTCGCGATTTTATATCGCACCAATGCCCAGAGTCGTAGCTATGAGGAATCGTTGAGAAGAATGGGTATCGTATATAAAATTTATGGCGGCTTGAGTTTCTATCAACGTAAAGAGATCAAGGATTTTATTGCTTATCTCAGATTGATAGTGAATCCAAGAGATGAAGAAGCATTGAAAAGAGTCATCAATTACCCGGCGCGAGGCATTGGAAAAACTTCTATTGATAGATTGGTGTTGTTGGCCAATGAGAAAGATTGCAGTGTTTGGGATATTCTCACCAATGCAGCTATGTTTGGTTTCAAGAGTGGCACTTTGGAAAGCATGGACAATTTTGTAACCATGTTAAAAATGTTTCAAAGTGAAATGGGTAAAAAAAATGCTTATGATTTAGCAGTGATTGTTGGAAAGAGTACAACCATTGTAAAGGAATTATTCAATGATAAAACAACAGAAGGTCTTGCCAGATACGAGAACGTACAGGAGTTGTTAAACTCTATCAAAGAATTTACAGAAACGCCGATGAATGAAGAAGATGGCGAAGTCGGCGATAAAGGACTCGGTACTTATCTTCAACAAATCTCATTACTAACGGATACAGACAACGATAAAGAAAATGCCGATGCCGTGAAACTGATGACCATACATGCTGCTAAAGGTTTGGAATTTCCTGTAGTTTTTGTAGGTGGTTTGGAAGAAACGCTTTTTCCGGGTTCTATGAGTATTAATACGAGAGAAGAACTTGAAGAAGAAAGAAGATTATTTTATGTAGCCATTACTCGTGCGAAAGCGAAATTGTTTCTAACGTATGCGAATGCACGCTATCGTTTCGGACAATTACAACAAAATGAGCCCAGCAGATTCTTAGAAGAAATTGATGAGAAATATATAGACAAATCATTTGCAGGTGGGGTGGCAAGAAACAACGCATCATCTTGGGCACAGTCAACTGCGCATGAAAGAATGAGGAGAGGATTTGGAAGTCCTGCTGAAAAACAAGCGCCTGTTAAAACTACCTTCACTGTTACTCCGGTAAGAACGCAACCAAAAGAACATGTGCCATCAGAAAATTTTGTACCCAGTGATACCAGTTTGTTACAGCAAGGTCATAAAGTAGAGCATCAGAAATTCGGATTTGGCGAGGTGAAAAAGCTTGAAGGTGCTAGCCATAATCCAATTGCAACCATATTATTTGATTTGAATGGTGAGAAAAAAATTATGTTGAATTACGCGAAGTTGAGGATTGTGGAGGAAGCCCCCTAAATCACCTAATGGAGTGGCCCCCTAAATCCCCCAAAGGGGGACTTTGATTGTGTTTTTTGCCCTTGTTGGTCTTATGACCAACAAAAAAAGATTAGCCACGAATTCACGAATGGGTTTCACGCAAGGTTCGCAAAGGAGCAAAGACGCGATTGTTTTTTGTCACAAGGACGCTAAGGCACAAAGATTCACAAAGTCGATAATTCTGATTGCTCCCCTCTAATTCTTGGACTTCCCCCTTTGGGGGATTAAGGGGGCTTGGGGTTTGGGGTGAGACTAATAAATATCCTTTTTCGCAAATACTCTCTCATTTGATTGAATTAAATTTGTCCCCACAATAAACAAAGAACAATGATAAAGACAGGCAATCCGGTAATCAGTATTTACACAGAAATGACTCCCAATCCGGAAACGATGAAATTTGTAGCCAATAAGTTATTATATCCGGGTAAAAGCATTGATTTTCCGGATGAAAGCAGCGCCAAGCCCTCTCCGCTGGCACAGGAATTATTTAGTTTTCCCTTTATCAAATCAGTATTTATCGCCAGCAATTTTGTAACGTTAACCAAATCCTCTGAAACTGAAGACTGGCAGGATATGATTCCAACGGTAAAGCAATTTCTCAAAGAATACCTCGAAGAAGGAAAAGCGGTTGTTAATGAAGACGAAGTGGTTAAAATCAAATTGGAAAGCAGCAATGAAATCAGTGCTGATGATAATGACGTAGTAAAAAGAATTAAAGAATTACTTGAAAATTACGTGAAGCCAGCTGTGGAAATGGATGGCGGCGCCATACAATTTAAAAGCTTTGAAGATGGAAAGGTAAACCTGATGTTGCAAGGAAGTTGTAGTGGTTGTCCTTCTTCAATGATTACTTTGAAAGCAGGTATTGAGGGTATGATGAAGAGAATGATTCCTGAAGTAAAAGAAGTGGTGGCTGAAGCTGAGTAATTCAAATCGTTTTTTCTCCAAAATATACAATGCGCGGGCCTTAAGGCCCGCGCATTGTATATTTTGGAATATCTTCGCTTATAAATTAAAGTACTTCAAAAATAGGAATGGGTATAAACCAAATCTGGCAACAATTCTCAGAAAACGTCATTCAAACCCGTTGGGAAGAATGGCTAAGTACGGCTTTACAGGTTGCGAGTGTTTGGTATGCCAAGAAGAATAACGTACTCGTATATCCGACAGGAATCATTGGCGTATTGTTGGCATCTTATATTTATTATTTCATTTCTAATCCGCCATTATACGCAGATGCTATTTTGAATATTTATTATTTTTTCATGAGTATTTATGGTTGGTACAATTGGGTGCAGAAAAAAAATGAACAATTGGTTTTTCCAATCAGCTGGTGTGATAAAAAAGAGTTGTCCATTGGCATAGGGATTTTTATTTTCTTTTGGGGATTGATTTATTACATGTTGATTAGCATTACGAATAGCAACACGCCAGTATTAGATTCTTTGGTTTCTTCAACTGCAGTAATTTCTATGTGGTGGATGGCCAAAAGAAAAATGGAAAACTGGATTGCATGGATTGTTTCAAACATTGTTGCCATTCCATTGAATTTCTATAAGGGTTTCATGTTGTTTACGTTGATGTACATTTTGTTTTTAGGGTTGGCGGTTTCGGGTTATAAAGAGTGGAAGAAGAAAATTTAAAAGTAAAAATTCAAAAGTAAAAAATGAGTGAGTGTATTATCAAGGTAGTAGTCATTGGTCCTGAGTCGACAGGAAAGAGTACGCTTTGTGAAAAATTAGCTGCTCATTACAAAACAATTTGGGTGCAGGAATATGCCAGAGAATATTTAATAAAAAACGGAAACGCATATACGCAACAAGATTTGCTCACCATCGCCAAAGGGCAGATTGAAAATGAAGAAAAAGCCATTCAACAACTATCCAACAATCAATTCCCAAACAATAAACAACGAACAACAAACCAAGGACAAACAAACAACGCCCAACCCCAAACTCCAAACAAAAAACTATTAATTATCGACACCGACATGCACGTCATGAAAATCTGGAGTGAATTTGTATTTAATACCTGCAATCATTTTATTTTGAATCAAATCGCCTCTAGAGAATATCATGCTTATTTACTTTGTGAACCTGATATTGATTGGGTAAAAGATGAACTGAGGGAATATCCTGATTTGAAAACAAGAGAAATTTTATTTCATCATTATAAGGATTTACTGGTACATCAGCATTGTGCCTGGACAATCATTAACGGAGGTTATGACACAAGATTTCAAAAAGCGATAGCTTACATTGATAGCCTATTTCAATAAAGCTTCAATATCTGGATCACCATCGAGATTATTCATTTGAGTCAAGATTCTGTTTGAACGATAACTAACGTACTTGCTTAAAGGTACAACTGTAAATTTTTTAGGATTGGGCAAACAAGCCGCTATCATGGCAGCTTCTTTTCTTGTCAATTGAGCAGCATTTTTATTGAAATATTTTTTGGCGGCGGCCTGCACACCATAAACGCCACTGCCCATTTCTGCTACATTGAGGTAAGTTTCAAGAATTCGTTCTTTGCCCCATATTTTCTCAATCATAAAAGTGAAATACACTTCAAGTCCTTTTCTGAAGAAACCACCATGCTGCCATAAAAAAACATTTTTTGCAGTTTGCTGACTAATGGTACTGGCACCACGAGTTTTGGTGGGATGTTTTTCATTATACTTCATTGCCTTTTTAATAGCTTTTACATCAAATCCATCATGGTCGGGGAAAAGCTGGTCCTCTGAAGCCATAACAGCCAATTTGATATTAGGTCCCATTTCATTATAATCAATATAATCTCTCTCAAAACCATAGCCCTCAATCGCATTAACTGCGTGTGTAATGGTAATAGGCGGGTTGATCCATTTACAGAAAAAAATATAAACGAATTGTCCAATAAATAAAATAAGAAAGAGTTTTTTTATAAACCTCCAAAAAACGCTTTTCTTTTTTTCTGTCATGCTTTGTTAATTTTATAAAGTTCTAATGAATGTGTGATCATTTCATTTTGACATATTGCAATCTGTAATTCCTTTTTCCAATAATAACATTTTTAGGTTTTATTTTACTCAGAAAAAAACCTATCACGCTAAGCCCTGAACCTGCAATTAAAAGTTGCGGACTAAATTTTTCTTTATCTGCAAGATATACAACGCCACTTGCTGCTGTAAGTAAAATGCCACCACCAAGCAAAGTGGCTCCACTGGCAGACCAATCAAAATTGTCTTTTGATTTTTTAATAATGCTTAAAATATCTTTATAATGATAAGCATAATGAAAGCTTCCCAGGGTATCAATAACATAAAAGCCCATACTTGTCATGCTTTTGCTGATTAAAAATTCCTGTAAAAAAATTGAATCGTTTTGTATTTTATTTATAGTTGCATTTTTGTAAATACCTGATTTTGTAATCAATTCAATATTCACACCAGCATAATAAGATTTGATTGTCTTGTTGTGTTTTTTGAGCAACAAAAAATCAGCCGATTGCGCATCAGCTGTATGAGAAAACAAAATCAAAAGAAAGAAAAAAATATATTTCAAAAATTAATTGTTTTGAGTGGAATGATAAACCGCACCTAACAGTAACGCTAAGCCGAAGGCGATGAATAATAAGCCTGAGATTTTATTGATGATACTGATATTTTTGTTGGTGAGTTTGTTTCTAAGTTTTCCGGCGAGATTTATTTTTGCCACATCGGCACTCATATTTAGGGCAAGACAGATGGCAAAAATTATCACCCGTTCATCAAAAGTATTGGAGATGGCTTTTGTGGATGCAGCAATCCAAAGTGCTATTACTGCAGGATTGAGTGTATTGATTAAAAAACCGGTGATGAATAATTTTGCATGGGTAGTACCGGCAATTTTTACGCCATTATCCATTTCTTCTTTGGTGTGGTATTTTTTGAAGAACAGATAAAAAATGCCTAAACCAATAAGGAACAGACCACCACAGAGTCCTATTTGTTTTTTATATACAATCATCTCTCCAAGAAATCCTCCGAAAATATTTGCAGTAATTACCCAGATGATGTCGCTGAGCCAAACGCCACTGATGAAATAAAAAGCACTTGAAATGCCGTAGTTAATTCTTAATTTGATTATCGTAAACACAACCGGCCCAACAGAAAATACCAATGCCATGCCCAAAAGCAAGCCTGAGATAATGGCATCTGTCATGTGAATTGTATTGTTGTTTGTTTATAAATAAGATTGCTCGGATAAAAAATGTTGCCAGTCTGCAAGCATTTTACCTTTCAATACTCTGGGAAATTTATGTTGGCCGCCTACTTTTCCTTTCTTGGTCAAAAAGTCCATAAAAGCTTTTTCGGGCAATGCTTTTACCATAATCGCTTTCAATGCATGCTTTCTTTCCACTTCATAATCATCATTGAGCATTTTTAATTTCTCGTCAATTTTCTCAGTCAGTAATTTTTCATCTATTGCATCGTCGGAGGCAACATACCATTGGTGAGCGAAGAAGTTACCGTAAGGGATACCCGAAACCGTAAATTCAGGAATATACACATTTAATTCTTCGCATGCCATTTCAATAGCACGGTTCATATTGTCAACACTGAGATGTTCGCCAACCAGGCTTAAAAAATGTTTCGTTCTGCCGGTGATGATAATTTCATTTTTTTCTTTATCGATAAGTCTTATTGTGTCTCCAATAGCATAACGCCAGGCACCTGCATTGGTGCTGATGAGAATGGCATAATCTTTATTTTCTTCAATTTCATGAATCATAAAAGCTTCATGTTGTTCAAGAATATTGCCTTCGGAATCAAAATTATTATCGTCAAATGGAACAAATTCAAAAAAGATATTGTTGTTTAATGCCAGCTGCATGCCTCTGGTGTCTTGTCGGCTCTGGTAAGCCAGAAAGCCCTCGCTGGCAAGATAAGTTTCTATATAAGTGACGGGCTTGCCGAATAATCTTTCAAATCCTTTTTTATATGGTTCCATCGCCACACCACCATGAACATAAAAGGCAAGGTTGGGCCAGATATCATGAATTGTATTGAGTTTGTATGTTTCAATTATTTTTTCCATGCACAGCTGAAGCCAGGCGGGTACGCCTACAATGAAACCGATGTCCCAGGTGGGTGCTTTTTCAACAATCTCTTCGATTTTCTTGCTCCAGTCTTTTTCCTTGGCAATTTTTTTACCGGGCTTGTACAAGCCAAGACCTTGAAACCAGAAAGGAATATTTTTTTGCTGAATACCGCTAAGATCTCCGGCAAAATAAGTGGCACCTTTTTGCAATTGCGTGCTGCCGCCAAGCATCAACCAACCTTTGCCTATGGCGCTTTTGGGAACATTTTCATATTTGGCAAGGCTCAGCAGTTGTTTGAAGCTGGTGATGGTGTTGCTTCTGATCAACTCTTTGGTGATAGGAATGTATTTGCTTGCCGCTTCACTGGTTCCACTGCTCAAGGCAAAGTATTTAATAATACCTGGCCAGCAAACATCCGGAGTACCTTCAAGGGTCTTGTGCCACCAATCTTTGTAGATTTTGTCGTAGTTATAAGTTGGAACATGTTGCTGAAATTTTTTTCCGGGATGTTTACTGAATAAAATCTCATCGAACTTGTATTGTTGCCCAAATGCTGTGAACCTGGCTTTGCGCAGCAATTTCTTCAACACCCTGATTTGCTGCCTTCTGGCATCACGAACAGGAATATTGAGCGCTTTCGCTATGGTAGCCGGTATTTTAATATCAAAAATAGCCATCAGGTCTTTATTGAAAAAAGTATGCAAATATAAATTTTCTTGGGCAGAGCAGCTACAATTAAAGGTTTAAATTGATTGAAGCAAATTCAGCTAAAAATAAGTAGGTTTGTTCTCGCAAAAAATGGATATGGTCAATCGCTATTATCTGAAAATTAAAAATCTAAAACTCAAAAAATGAAAAAATTATTATTGTCACTGGTGTTGGTGGCAGTTATGCTTACTTCAAGAGCAGACGAAGGCATGTGGTTGCCTATGTTGCTTGGAAAACAAGTGTACAACGACATGGTGAAAAGAGGATTGAAACTCACCAAAGAACAATTGTACTCCATCAATAAATCTTCTCTGAAAGATGCCATCATCATTTTTGGACGTGGTTGCACGGGCGAAATCGTTAGTGATCAGGGCTTGATTTTCACTAATCATCATTGTGGTTATGATGCTATTGCCAAGGCGAGCAGTGTGGAGCATAATTATCTTAGAGATGGTTTTTATGCTTTCAATAAAGACCAGGAAATACAATCAGATTTAACAGTACAATTTTTAGATAGAATCGAAGATGTTACTGCTCAAGTGGAAGCCGGATTGAAAGGATTGACTTGGGAAGAAAGAACTAAGAAACTTCAGGAAGTATATAAAGGCATTACTGACAAGGTTGCCGATAAAGAGAATGGATTGTCGGGCAGAATTTATAGTATGTTCAAAGACAATCAGTACATCATGTATGTGTACAAAACGTATAAGGATATACGCCTGGTTGGTGCACCTCCTGAAAGTGTAGGAAAATTTGGAGGAGATACCGACAATTGGGAATGGCCAAGACATACAGGAGATTTTTCTATTTTCAGAGTATATGCTGCTAAAGATGGCAAACCAACAGAATATAGTAAAGAGAACGTGCCTTTAAAACCCAAAAAATTCCTTCCTGTAAGTATCAAAGGCATTAAAGATGGCGACTACGCTATGATTTACGGATATCCAGGCGGCACCAATCGTTATGAAACGAGCTATGGCATCAAATTAAAAAATGATATTGAAAATCCATCATTAGTTGGATTGAGAGACATGCGTTTGAAATATATGCATGAGCAAATGATTAAAGATCCTGCTGTTAAATTGAAATTAGCTTCTGATTATGCAGGTATCGCCAACTACTGGAAATTCTTCGACGGAGAAACAAAGCAATTAAAAAAGTTCAATACATACGGACAAAAGCAGCAATTTGAAAATGAGTTTGCTACTTGGGCAAAAGGCAAACCTGAGTATGAAAATATCTTTACCGAGTACGAAAAAAATTATGCTGCTTGGACGCCATATAGCAAGCACCGTCAGTATTTGCGTGAAGGTATCTTAGGCTCGCCATTGTCTTCATTTGCATCATCTTTAATGGCATTGGAAGGCACTTTAGTGAAAGCTGGAGTTTCTGCTGAAGATGTAAAGAAAGCTATGGATGCAGCTGATGCTTCAAGAAAAAATTTCTTAGCTGCGGAAGACATGCCAAGTGATAAAAATATTTTGGCTGCAGTTGCGAAAGCGTTTTATACAGATATCGACAAATCACAACACCCATCGGGAATATTTGAAAAGATTGCTGGATTTGGTGATTTAAATGATGAAGCTACATTTAAAAAATGGGCTTTGAATGTTTTTGCAACAACAATGATTTTCAATGATGACAAATGGAATGCGTTTAAAGAAAAACCAACAGCAATGGAACTTCAGGCTGACCCTGCATTCGATTTTGCAGCTTCATTTGTAAAAAATTACAACACTAAATATGCTCCATTATACACTGCATTTGCCAACAAAAACAATGAATTGGGAAGAAGTTATATGAAGGGAATTATGGAAAGAAACCCAACAGCAGCTGCTAAAATGTATCCTGATGCTAATTTCAGTATGAGAGTAAGTTTCGGTAACATAAAAAGCTATAAGCCAAGAGATGGCATTTTCTGTGATTATGTGACCACTTCAAAAGGTATTTTAGAAAAATATGTCCCAGGTGATTATGAATTTGATTTGCCTGCCAAAGAAGTAGAATTATTAAAGAAAAGAGATTTCGGTCAGTACATTGATAAAAGCAAAAATGATTTGGTTGTTGCCTTCATCACTACAAATGACATTACCGGTGGAAACAGCGGAAGTCCAGTTATTGATGGCAATGGTAATTTAATTGGTTTGGCTTTTGATGGTAATTATGAGGCATTAAGTCATAAAATTGCTTTTGATAAAGATTTAAATCGCACTATTTGTGTGGATGCGAGATATGTATTGTGGTGTATAGATAAATTGGGTGGAGCGACGAATTTGATTGAGGAGATTAATCCGGTGAAATAGGATTTTTGATAATTTTTAAAAGCCCACGAACTGATAGTTTCGTGGGCTTTTTTGTTTTATGTTGGATTGCCACGAACTCACGAATTAAGCTTCTAATTATTTTGAATTTATTTTTTAATTGTCACGATAATAAATTTATGCGTAATGACAAATAATGTTATTTCAAATTGGAAGGATCAAATCAAGGGATTTTTTGAATTAAATTTATCTAGACTGAATAAAGTTCATTTGGGGTGAAGAAACATTAGTGAAAATATTTGGCTGTTTGAGTTGGGAGGACGTAATATTGCGATATTGCAATATCGCAAATTCAAGAAAAAAAGAGCAGATTCGAAAAGGATTGCAACTAAAATTTGATTAAGATTTTTCTTTCTTTTTAAATTATTCATTTCATTTCACAAAGAAATTTTAGGTACTCGGACAAAGTCCGAAAGCTCTTATCGGCACCGGTCATGAGACCGGCGCCAGTTCGTCATGAGACCGGCGCCAGTTCATCAAGAGACCAGCGCCAGTTCGTAAAACAACCCTTTCGTTTTAATTCCTAACATTTTTCCTTAATTCGTGCATTCGTGGCCCCCAAACATTCGCCCTCTATTTTTTCCTTAACGCCGTATAAACCCTTAAATTTGCCGTCTAAATTTTATCACATGCAAAAAGGTCCCGTTTCTCAGTACATCTTACATCATTATCGTCATTTTAACGCAGCTGCTTTGATGGATGCTGCTAAAGGCTATGAACTGCATTTGATAGAAGGTGGTAAAATGATGGTTACCCTTGCTGGTGCTATGAGTACAGCAGAGTTGGGATTGAGTTTTGCAGAAATGATTCGTCAGGATAAAGTAGCGATAATCAGTTGTACTGGTGCAAATTTGGAAGAAGACATTATGAATTTGGTTGCACATTCTCATTATAAAAGAGTTCCTAATTATAGAGATTTAAGTCCTCAAGACGAATGGGATTTGTTAGAAAATCATTACAACAGAGTTACTGATACCTGCATACCTGAAGAAGAAGCTTTCAGAAGATTGCAACAGCATATTCATAAATTATGGAAAGACGCTGATGATAAAGGAGAGCGTTATTTCCCGCATGAGTTCATGTATAAAATGTTGTTGAGTGGTGTATTGGAGCAATATTATGAAATCGATCCAAAGAACAGCTGGATGCTTGCGGCAGCTGAGAAAAATATTCCTATCGTTGTTCCGGGTTGGGAAGATAGCACCATGGGAAACATCTTCGCTTCATATGTTATTAAAAATGAACTTAAGGCCAGCACGATGAAGAGTGGTATTGAATACATGGTGTGGCTGGCTGATTGGTACAAGCATAATTCATCAGGTAAAGGCGTTGGTTTCTTCCAGATTGGTGGCGGTATTGCCGGAGATTTTCCTATTTGTGTAGTGCCAATGATGTACCAGGATTTGGAATGGCACGATGTTCCGTTTTGGAGTTATTTCTGTCAAATCAGTGATTCCACTACATCTTATGGTTCATACTCAGGAGCAGTTCCCAATGAAAAAATCACATGGGGTAAACTGGATATCAACACTCCTAAATTTATTGTAGAAAGTGATGCTACTATTGTAGCTCCATTGATATTTGCCTGGGTATTGGGCTGGTAATCATTTTACGTTTAAAAGGTTCAAAAGGTTCAAAATGTTCAATTAGTTAACCTTTTAAACCTTTTGAACTTATTAAACCTTTTGAACTCTAAAATCTTGTTTCACCATCTTCCAAAAGTTGAACTCCATCTACACCTCGATTGCTCATTGAGTTATGAAGTCGTGCGTGAATTGGACGCTACTGTTAGTAGTGAAGAATATGAAAATGAATTTAAAGTTCCCTATGATTGTAGAAGTTTAGTTGAATATATCAAAAGAGCACAACGTCCTATTGAACTGATGCAAACGGCAGAACAATTGAGGTTGGTGACTTTGGATTTGTTCAAACAACTTAAGGCTGACAATGTGGTGTATGCAGAAATTCGTTTTGCTCCTTTACAGCATTTACAAAAAGGAATGACACCTGAAGAGGTAGTAAATGCAGTAAATGAAGCAACAGCAGAAGGCATTTCAAAATACGATGTTGAAGCCGGAATTATTTTATGTACACTCCGTCATTATAGTGAGGAAGAAAGTTTGCAAACCGTAAATCTGGTTCATCAATTTAAAAATACTCATGTTGTCGGATTTGATATTGCTGCAGATGAAGCTGGTTTTCCTATTAACAATCATATTAAAGCATTTCAATTTGCAGCGTTAAACAATATTCATTGCACAGCACATGCTGGCGAAGCTTGTGGACCAGAAAGTGTATGGGAAACCTTGGATATGTTCATGCCCTCGCGTATTGGCCATGGCGTTAGAAGTGCAGAAGATGAGTTGTTGCTACAGCACTTGAAAAAAAATCACATACACCTTGAAGTTTGTCCAACCAGCAATATTAAAACAGGCGTTTTTGAATCAATAGAAAAACATTCGGCTCCTAAAATTTTCGAATCAGGCGTTTCAATGAGTATCAACACAGATGGCAGAACCATTTCAGATGTTACACTTACTGAAGAATATGAATTGATGAATAAAGTGTTTCAATGGGACATGCAGCAACTAAAGCATTGCAATCTTGAAGCCATCAGGCATTCATTTGCAAATGAAAATATCAAGCAAAAAATAAAAGCCTTAATTGAAAAAATCTAATAAACTATTTTACTTCTTTTAATATCTCTGAGTTTAGTTCCTCTGCTACTTTAGTTATTTCATCATAAGAACTTTGCATGGTAGTAGCCCAAACTAGTGTTGCGTTAAAGAAAAATTTGAACTTAGGATTATAAACAATTTCTTTTCCTTTTTTACCATTTCCTGAAAGCTCGGCAATAGCATCTCCGGTATTTGACAGATTTAAATTATAATATTTCTCAGCTTCTGTCATGGTTGGAATCAATTGCTGATAATACTTAAGCATGAGTTTTTTAATTTTTTTATTTTCGATGTAACCAATTTTACCACTAGATTTAAATCCTTCATAATTGCCGCTAATATTATTACGGGTTATGCCTATAGTTGGAATTTTGCTTTCAAAATTCAATTTAAAACTAATACTGTCTTTACTTTTTCTTAAGCTGTCAAATTCGGATTCAGAAATACTTAAAACATAATTTTTATCTTTTGCCGTTTCAATAAGTTGAGTTTTAGTGGCTTTAAGGCTTTCGATATCCTCTTTCAAATCTTCATGAAGATCTAATAAAAATTCTTTTACTTCTTGTTGTTGATGACGATGTTCACTCCATTCGTGTAATTTAATAGACAATGTAACTGCAAATACTATAATCAAAATTTCAAAAGTAATCTCCTTTACCTTTTCTGAAAATGAATGCTTTTTGTCACTCATGGTTTTAAATATTTTTTTGGTATGCTTTGAAACCTCATCTTCCATTACAAATAAAATTGATTGACGAAATAAAGTTGATTAATCATATTAAATTAACTATGGCAAAGGCTTATCTCTTTTCAACATCTCATTTCTATTCGCCATTTCCCATGCAGTATAAAAAATCATTTTTGCACGTTTTTCAAATAAAGGCCAGTTGATTTTTTCAATGTCGTCTGTGGTTTTATGATAATCAGCTTGTAACATGCCATCATAAAAAAACAAAACAGGAACTCCTTTTCTGGCGAAATTATAATGATCGCTTCTGTAATAAATTCTATTAGGATCTTTAGGGTCATCAAATTTGTAATCTAATACCAGCTTGGTATTTTCATTGTTCATGCCTTCATTGATGATGGGTAATTCGGAACTGATTTTATCATGCCCCACAACATAAACATAATTTAAAGTGTCACTAGTTTTTCTCTCTGTATCTAATCTGCCAATCATATCAGTATTCAAATCGACAGATGTTTTTTCTAATGGCAGCAAAGGATGATCGGTGTAATATTCACTTCCCCATAAACCTTTTTCTTCGCCACTAACGGTCATGAATACTATAGTTCTTCTCGGTCCCTTACCTTCTTTTTTTGCTTTGGCGAATGCTGTTGCCATTTGCATAACAGTTACGGTTCCACTGCCATCATCATCAGCCCCGTTATACACTTTTCCATCGCGCATACCCAGGTGATCATAATGAGCGGTTAGAAAAACATACTCATCTTTTTTGTCTGTTCCTTCAATCATGCCCAATACATTTGAAGCATTGATGGTTTCACTGTATTTATTGAAGTTGTATGAAATAGGAGCAGTGATTTCTTTAGTAGTTTCATTTAGGAATTTGTTGTTTCTAACCCCATCCAATAATGATTCAAAATCAGCGCCGATAAGTAAATTGGCTGCCTCATGACTGATATAAGCGAAGTTGATGGTCTTGGTGTTATTATCTTCCGAAGGATAATACACATTTGTTTTTTTATTTCTTCTGATGGCTTGTTCAGAAAAAGACTTTTGCATCAAATCAATACAAATTGCGCCAACAGCTCCTTTCTCAGCTGCGGCTTCCAGTTTTTTACCAATACCATTTCTCGACCAAGCTGATGATAAACCATCAGTGGATAAAAAATAATTTCCGTTTTTCTTTGGTTCACCTGAGAAGAAACAAACTACTTTTCCTTTTACATCAATATGTTCATAATCGTTGTAATTATTATCGTTGATACCATAGCCTGCAAATACAATTGTGTTGCTGTTGAATTGATTGGTTTCGTTGGATGATAATGGAATTAAAAAATCTTTTCCTGAAATCAACTCGTTGTTATTTATTGAAATTTTCGCTGCTACAACTGAATCTTTTTTCAATGGAAACAATTGCTGGTAGTTTTCAGTTGATATCACAGGCTTCAACCCCAAACTTTTAAAATGGTTCGAAATATAAATAGCGGCTTTCCGTTGGCCTTCAGTACCGGTTTCACGACCTTCCATTTTATCATCAGCGATTATGGTTAAATGAGATTTTAATCCATCTGCATTTACCATTGCGGCATATTTTGCAGCGTCTTTGTTTTGTGCAGATGATGTTAGTTGTATTAAAAGACAGACAACAAAAAGAAATTTGATTTTCATAATTGAATAATTAAAAGGCATATAAAAAGTAATTCGAAATTTTTAGTAAAAACAAGCAGGTTTCAAAGGTTCAAAAGTTCAATTTGTTCAAAAGGTTTTTACTGAATGGCATTTTGGTTTAGATTGAAAATTCACAACCATAAACAACAAACACCAAACGAATTTCCATGTTTCAAAGGTTCAATAAGTTCAATTTGTTCAAAAGGTTTTTACGGAATAGCAATGCTGCATAGAATATTAATCCCCAGCAAAACATAAACAGCTTCCCCCTTTGGGGGCCTTAACACGCAATCTTCCTCACCCTTCCCTCATGTCTTCCGCCTTCAAAAGTGGTGTTCATAAAAGTATCAACCATTTTAATGGCAGTAGTTTCGTCCACAAATCTTGCAGGAATACAAATTACATTCGCATCATTATGTTGACGAGCCAATGAAGCCAATTCATCACCCCAGCAAATCGCTGCTCTGACGCCAGCATGTTTATTTGCTGTAATCGCAACACCATTGGCACTGCCGCAAATTAATATACCAAATGCAGTTTCATTATTTTCTACTGAGGTTGCAACCGGATGTGCAAAATCAGGATAGTCAACAGAATCTTTTGTGTATGTTCCAAAATCTTTTACTGAAAAGCCTTTGCTTTCTAAATAAGTTTTGATGGCGTCTTTGTAATCTACGCCTGCATGATCGCAACCGATGGCGATTGGAGATGTAAGGTTAAATGAGTTCATAATTTAAACGCCCCCTCAATCCCCCGAAGGGGGAATTTGATTATGTTTTGCTGGGGCCAAACAATTTTAATTTATAATACAATTTATTTGAAAGCTGAAAGACAATTTATCTTACAAATAGCAAATTCTCTCACGAATTTAATCTCCCTCTCCTTCGGAGAGGGTCGGGGAGAGGCCGTCTAACTCCATTCCTCCTTCTCTTTCTTCTCTTTACTACCATCCACTCTTGCCGCAATCAACACACTGATTTCATACAACAACTGTAATGGCACAAATACAATCATCTGGCTGGTCCAATCTGGTGATGGTGTAACAACCGCAGCGATTATCAAAATAATCAACACCGCATACTTTCTGTTTTTGCGCATAAACGCTGCCGATATGATTCCGATTTTAGCCAAAATGTAAACAAACACCGGAAGCTCAAATGAAATACCACATCCCAAAATGATGTTATTCAACGTATCGATATAATCATCTAAAGTAGGAATGTATTTATATACACCTCCAGTTCCTAAAGTGAAATTCGCAAGAAAATTAAAGGTAAACGGTGCCAGCAAATAATACCCGAAAGCCGCGCCAATAAAGAAACATAGCGATACCCAGAAAATACTACCTCTCGAATATTTCAATTCTTTTTCTGAAAGTGCAGGTTTAATAAAACGCCATAACTCCCAAATCAAATATGGAAACGTAACAATCAACCCACCTATCATTGAAATGGATAAAGCAGCCATAAAAGGACCACTTACTGTATTACCTTGTAATTCCAAATTAATAGGTGGCATACACATTGAATCGCCTAGTCTCAACCAATGACCAAACTGACAAAAAGCATCATAAGTAACAAATTTTGCAGAAGCCGGTGCAAAAATAATATTGTCAAAAATCCAGTCAATCTTGATGAACAAAACAATTGTAACTACAAGCCAAACAATCGTTGACCTTACCACATGCCATCTCAAAGCTTCAAGATGGTCTACAAAACTCATCTCAGCTTTTTTTTCTGACTCTTCTTTTTTTCGAAAAAATGAACGTTTCTTATTTTCTTCAGCTGCCAATTTTTGTTATTTGTCTCAATTAAAATTGAGCGTTTTTTATTGTTGTTGTGTTGTCAACTTCTCAGCATTTTCAGCAAACTGAAGTGCTTCTATAAATTCCTGAACTTCTCCATTCAAAACCGAATCCAAATTATAAACGGTAAGGCCTATACGATGATCGGTTACTCTTCCCTGAGGATAATTATAAGTACGAATCTTAGCACTTCTGTCGCCGGTACTTACCAGACTTTTTCTTTTATGTGCAATGGCTTCTTCAGCTTTACGAACTTCCTCATCATACAATTTGGTACGTAGCATGTCCATGGCTTTCTCTCGGTTTCCTAACTGACTTCTTTCAGTCTGACAAACCACCACAATACCAGTAGGTTTATGCGTTAAGAAAACTTTCGTTTCTACTTTATTTACGTTTTGTCCGCCTGCACCACCGGATCTTGCGGTTTCCATTTTTACATCACTTTCTTTCAATTCAAAATCAACGGCATCAGCTTCAGGCATTACAGCAACTGTAGCTGCACTGGTATGAACACGTCCACTAGCTTCTGTATCGGGTACACGCTGCACACGATGAACGCCACTTTCAAATTTCATCGTTCCATATACATCATCACCTACAATTTCTACCTGAACCTCTTTATAACCACCAACGGTTCCTTCACTTTCACTGAGTATCGCTGTTTTCCATCCTTTTTTCTCGCAATATTTTAGATACATCCTTAACAAGTTTCCTGCAAATAGCGACGCTTCGTCACCACCAGTACCGGCTCTGATTTCCAGAATGGCATTCTTTTCATCATAAGGATCTTTAGGAATCAGCAGATTGCGAATGATTTTTTCAATTTCTTCTTTCTTAACTTCCATCTCTGGCAATTCCATTTTAGCCATTTCTCTCATTTCCTCGTCATCTGAATACAACACCTCTTTATTGAATTCAATATCATCCAACAATTTCACATAAGCATTTCTAACGTCTACAATTTTACCCAAACTGCGGTATTCCTTACTCATCGCACTGTACTTTTTATTGTCGCTTACGATTTCAGGATTGGTGAGGGCAACGCCAATATTATCGAATTTTGCTTTTATGGCATCCAGTTTATCTAACATAGTGTAATTTTATAAAACAATCAACGCGGCGCAAATTTACGCCATAACTACCATCATTTTGTATAGAAAATTAACTGCAGACCAGATTTTTAACGGATACGAACTTTTACCCCAAGGTTCAGTATTGATTTTAGAAAAAAATGGCACTATCGTCGATATCGTAAATGAAGCTGAAGCCGGCGATGGTATTGAGCTTCATGAAGGAATGTTATCGCCCGGTTTTATCAATTGCCATTGCCATTTGGAGTTGTCGCATATGAGAGGAAAAGTGCCCAAACATACGGGTTTGATTGATTTCTTGTTGAAAATAGTATCAGAAAGACAGGCCACTTCTGAAGAAATCCAATCAGCTATCGAAAATGCCGAAAATGAAATGTTACAAAACGGCATTGTGGCGGTTGGAGACATTTGCAATACTACAAATACGATAACGCAAAAGTCAAAATCCAATTTACATTATCATAATTTTATTGAAGTAGCAGGATTTCCTGAAGCAATTGCCGACAAACGGTTCAATGCTATTTTGGATGTTTATAATGAATTTTCAAAAATTTCGAAATACAATTCCATTGTTCCTCATGCACCTTATTCTGTATCGGCTTCATTGCTTGAAAAAATAACTTCATTTCCAGGCAATAACATCATGACCATGCACAATCAGGAAACGCTTGCTGAAAATGAGTTGTATGAAAAAATGGAAGGAGATTTCTTACAATTTTATCAGCAACTGAAAATACCTGTAGATAGTTTTTCTACACTAGGTAAAAGCAGCTTGCAACATTTTTTACCATATTTCAATTTTAATCATCCATTGATTTTGGTGCATAATGTTTTTATAAAACAAGAAGATATCAGTTATGCAAAAACGG
Organism: uncultured Chitinophagaceae bacterium; assembly: GCA_937897585.1. Lineage (GTDB taxonomy): Bacteria > Bacteroidota > Bacteroidia > Chitinophagales > Chitinophagaceae > Ferruginibacter. The sequence continues at coordinate 26,254 of CALCNY010000187.1, forward strand.
TTTATGATATTGAAAATTCGTCTTTATTTTTTTGTTTGTGCCCACATGCCAACCAATATATCAGCAACAAGTTACCAGTTGTAGATATGTTTGTAAATAATGGGATGAATCTGGTTTTGGGAACAGATAGTCTCGCTTCAAACGATCAGTTAAGTATCTGGGAAGAAATCAAATTATTGCAACAGCATTTTCCTCATATTTCAATAACAGAAATGCTGAAATGGGCTACGATCAATGGCGCCAGGGCTTTGAAGATAGACGACATCTATGGTAGTTTTGAAAAAGGCAAAAGGCCGGGAGTAGTGTTGATTGGGGAGGATGGAGAATGTGGCCCCCTTTAATTCCCCCGAAGGGGGAAGTTGAAGATGTTTTGATGAACATCATTTCGAAATTATTTCATCATCTAATTAAATTAATTACATTTTTAAATGTAAAATGTAAAATATCCAATGTAAAATGTAAAAGTGGGATTTTGGAAATGAAACTATCAAAATCTCATGGACAAAAATTCGCGATCATCAAAAAAACATAATCAAAGTCCCCCTTGGGGGATTTAGGGGGCCACACTTACCCCAACACCTCCTGCAACACCTTCATCGTTTTCATATGTCCAAAATCTTGAAGATGTAAAGCATAATATTGCTGATATGCAGTAAGCAGTAATTTTCGAATTTCTTTATTGAGTTTTACTTCATTGAGTTCTTCGGGATGGATTACTTTGAGTAATTCTATGGTGTGCTTTGTCAATTCGCCCTGAATGAAATAATTATGTATAGGCTTATCTGTAACAAAAACTCCTTCTTTTAAATCAAGATAAATTTCAGATTCGGTTTCTAAGCCAGGTTCGGGACTTTGGATTTTAAAGCCCATGAATTGAGGCAATTGGAGAGAAAAATACAAGGCAAAATTAGCCGCATCAGCCATTTCTGCTTGGTCTAGAAATAGAAAACAATCTTCACAGAAACAAAATAATTCATCGTTGGCTTCGGGTTGCTTTAAAGTTTTGGTGAGCAGTTCAATCACATAAACGGCGATACTGTTTTTCATCACATCACTGAAAAGTTGCTGATATATAATCTGCCAATTGCATTCTTTTATTCTTTGCATTCCTTTGAGATCATTGTGATACACTTCCATGTCTAATATGGCGCCGGGCTGCATCATGGCTGCTTTTGAGCCTTTTTTTTGAGTCGTTCTCACACCATTTACCATATAGGTTTGTATGCCGAATTTTTCTGTAAAAATAGTAGCGACAACGCTCGTTTCGCCATATTTCACCGTTCGTAATACAATACCTTTGGTTTTATGCGTCATGAATTTATTTCTTGCTGTTTTTTATAAATAAACTTTCTTTGCACAATAATAATCATTCCCACTCATCAATATCAGAAAATTATGTGGCAACAGTTGGCAAAATTCGTACTTAAAAACAGATTGATTTTACTTTGTTTACTCTTGTTGACCACAGTTTGGATGGGCTATTATGCATCTAAAGTAAAATTGAGTTATGAATTTGCCAGAGCCATTCCTACCGACAATCCTAAGTATAAAGAATACATGTCATTCAAGCAATTGTTTGGTGATGATGGCAACATGCTGGTTATTGGTGTTCAGACTAAAGACTTCTTCAATCAGAAAAAATTTATATCTTACCAGGAACTTCAACACGAAATCAAAAAAGTACATTGCGTAGAAGATGTACTTAGTGTTCCCGTTGCCGTTATGCTGGTAAAAGACAGCATAGAAGAAAAGCTTATCTCTAAAAAAATATTCGCCGATCATTACAGCAATCAGTCTGAATTAGACAGCGCTGCTGCGGTATTTATGAATCTCCCCTTTTACAAAACATTGCTCTACAACCCTGATTCGGCTGCTTATGTGATGGCGGTTAAAATAAATAAAGATTCATTGAATTCACCTGCAAGGGTTAAAATAGTTGATGGCATCATGAAGGCAACGTCAACGTATGAACGAAATTCAGGTATTGAAGTTCACTTGAGTGGACTTCCCTTAATAAGAACCGTTATTGCAGAAAGAATTCAGAAAGAAATGAAATTGTTTTTGTGGGGATCTTTATTGTTAAGTGTGTTGATACTTTTTATTTTCTTCCGTTCTATTAGTACTACTTTGATTTCAATGAGTGTGGTAGTTATAGGTGTTATCTGGACTGTAGCTATGATTTATTTGTGCGGCTACAAAATCACTTTGTTAACGGCATTGATTCCTTCTTTGGTAGTGGTGATTGGTATTCCCAATTGTATTTACTTTATTAATAAGTATCACACTTCCTATCTGAGCAGCCATGAAACCAACGAAAAAGACAGAAAAGAAAAAGCGCTGATTGATATGGTTAGTAAAATGGGCGTGGTTACTTTATTTTGCAACATCACTGCTGCTATTGGATTTGCGGTTTTCGCCCTTACCAAAAGCGCAGTTTTAAAGGAGTTTGGTGTGGTTTCGGGTATCAGCATCATGTTCATATTCGTGATTTCATTTGTGCTGTTGCCCTCTGTTTTAAGTTATTTGCCTGTACCAGGAAAACAACAATTGAAATATCTCGACAACAAATGGGTATTAACTTTCTTGAATAAAGTAGAGACATGGGTTTTCAACCATAGAAAAACAATTTTAATGATTACTTCTTTGGTAATACTAATTTCTATCGGAGGAATTCTCAGATTAAAGTCTGTTGCTTACATAGTAGACGACTTACCTAAAACAGACAAAATTTATAAAGATTTAAAATTCTTCGAAAGGAATTTCAAAGGCATAATGCCATTAGAAATTGTCATTGATTCCAAAAAGAGGAGAGGACTTCGTGGCTTAAAACCCTTTTACAAAGTGGATTCTCTAGCTATGTACATTGCTTCCAAAAAAGAAATGAACCGACCGCTAACTTTATCAGAAGGATTAAAATTTGCTACCATGGGATTCAACGATAATGATTCCAACAATTATCGAATGCCAGGAGATTTTGAGGCTGTTTTTCTGAATGATTATTTGAATCAGAAAAATCAAAATAGTAAAGGTGGTTTGTCGAAAATGCTCAGTTCATTTATAGATACCAGCAAACGTTACACCAGAATCAGCGTAAGTATGGCAGATGTTGGAACAGAAAAGTTGCCTGTTATTATGGATGATATCCAGCAAAAAGCCAATCAATATTTTGATACAGCCAATTTTAAAGTATCATTAACCGGAACCAGTATTACTTTTCAGGAAGGTAGCAGATTCATCATCAAAGGTTTGAAAGAAAGCATCTTCTGGGCATTTTTATTGATTGCTTTATGTATGCTCTATTTATTCAAGTCTTTCAAAATATTGGTATGTTCATTATTGCCCAATTTGATTCCACTTGTCGTTACAGCAGGCGTAATGGGTTGGGCGGGTATTCCGTTGAAACCTTCTACAGTATTGGTTTTTAGTGTTGCCTTAGGAATTGCTGTTGACATCACCATACGCTTCCTGGTGAATTATCGTCAGGTGTTACCATTTCACAATGGTGATGTACAAATGACAGTTAGAAGTACAGTACAACAAACCGGGTTGAGTATTATTTACACTTCTTTGGTACTAACAGCAGGTTTTATCATATTCTGCGCAAGTAGTTTTGGCGGCACTTTTGCCTTAGGTTGGTTAACTTCAGTTACTTTATTTGTAGCTACTATTACCAATTTGATATTTCTTCCTGTGCTTTTGCTGTTGTTGAATAAGAAAAAATAGGCTGGATAAAAAAAATTATTTATTGTGAAAATTTTCATAATTTTCCAAATAGACTATTTTTAAATCTATATAATAAACCATCAATTTTAAACCATCAATTATCATGAGAAAATTTCTTCTGCTATTTTCTATGTATTTATGCTTGATGACAGTTGCCAATGCGCAAGTAATCATTAAGGGTAAAGTTACAGACTCAAAAGACGGACAGCCACTATCCGGAGTATCCGTTAAGTTAACAAGCAAAGCCGGGGGCACATCTACAGCCAATGACGGTACCTATTCTATCGAACTTACCAAAAAAGAAGGCAAGCTCGAATTTAGTTACAATGGCTATGCTTCACAAACAGTGAAACTTGCTTCTGCAGGTGCTACTGTAGATGTGAAGTTGGTGCTTGAAACCAAAGCCATGACTGAAGTTGTGGTTACCGCTCTTGGTATTAAGAGAGAAAAGAAAGCATTAGGTTATGGTGTATCAACGGTTTCTAAAAAAGACCTTGAATTAAGACCAGAAGGTGATATCGCTCGTGTATTGAGTGGTAAAGCTGCAGGTGTAACGATTACCAATTCAAGTGGTTTGTCTGGTAGTGGTACTAATATTACAGTAAGAGCTATCAGTACCATTACAGGTAGTTCAACACCATTGTTTGTTGTTGATGGTGTTCCATTTAATGGTGAAACCAATTCTAACTCAAGCTTCGTGTATGGCAACCAAACTTCAAGTCGTTTTCTTGATTTGGATCCTAACAATATTGAAAGTGTAAGCATCTTGAAAGGATTAAGTGCGACCACACTATATGGCGAAAATGGTAGAAATGGTGTTATCTTAATTACCACTAAAAATGGTGGTGGTGTAAAACCTGCTCAAAAAACAGAGATTACTGTTTCTCAATCTTATTTTGCTAATAACGTTGCCAACCTGCCTGAGTATAACACGAAATATGGCGGCGGTTTTGATTTGAGCAATGGCGTTACTTTTTATAGTAACTGGGGTGGATTGTTCTCAAATCCTCCGGTACAAGTAAGACATCCATATGACAGACCATCATTGAATGTGGCTTTCCCACAGTATGTTGGTGCTTTGTATGATTACAAAAAATATGAGAGCGTAAGCAACTTCTTCAGAAAAGGTTCTGTTAGCAACACTTCAGTAAATGTTGGCGGTTCTAACGGAACAACTACTTTTTCTGCAAACTTCAGCTACTTGAATGATGTTGGTTTTACCATCGGTAACGAAATGACTAAGTCTACATTTGGTGCCGGCGGAACAACCAAACTTTCTAATAAATTTACTTTGTCTGGTACATTCAACTATGTAATGACTGGTGTAAAAGCACCTCCAACTTCTACCAGCTTTGGTAGTGGTTCAAGCCAAACTTCGGTATTTGGCGATGTATTGTACACACCAACTTCAGTGGATTTAATGGGATTGCCTTATGAAAATCCTTTGGATCACTCTCAAGTTTATTACAGATCAGCAAATGATATTCAAAACCCACGCTGGACTTTATATAACTCATTCACAGAAGATAATGTAAACAGATCTTTTGGTAATCTTCAATTGAAATACGACGTAATGAAAGGTCTTAACCTTGGTTACAGAGTTGGATTCGATAATTACACAGAAAATCAATTGTATGCTCAAAACAAAGGTGGCGATATCAATCCTGATGGCATCATGAGAACTTCTACAGGTATCAATACCATTCTTGATCAAAACTTCTATGGTGCTTACAATAAAGATTTGAATAACAAATGGAAATTGAATCTTGATGGTGGTTTGAACATCAGAAATGATATCTACAAACAAGATGGTATTACTAGCACTCAACAATTGGTTTACGGACTTTTAAATCATACCAATTTCGTAAATCATTTGGCTACAAGTGAAAGTGGAACTGCTTTAGGATATAAACAAGAAACTCAAACTGTTGGTTTGTATTTACAAAGTGGGTTCAGCTATAGCGACTATTTATATTTCACTGTGGGTGGTCGTCAGGGTTGGACTTCAACTTTGGAAAAAGACAACAGAGGCATTTTTTATCCAAGTGTGAGTGCTTCGTTTATTCCAACTTCAGTTGTAAATGCGCTTAAAGACAACAAATACATCAATTATTTAAAATTAAGAGCGGGATATGCTACAAGTGCTGAATTCCCTGGCCCTTATAACACCAGACCATCATTGGATATTAATACCAAAGTATTTGTAAATGGTGGAAATACTTCAATCAATACCAACGCTATTTCAAATACATTACCTAATCCAAATTTAAAACCTGCTTTAATAAAAGAATTTGAATTTGGATTGGAAGGTAAAGTGCTGAACAACAGAGGTAATTTTGATTTATCAGTTTATAATAGACAAGCAAAAGATCAATTGTTAAACAGAGATTTAGATCCTTCTACTGGATTTACTTCTCAAAAAATCAATGCTGGTAATGTTACCAATAAAGGAATCGAACTTAGTTTAGGCTATACCGTTATCAAAAACAAAAATTGGAAATGGCAGTTGGATGGTTTGTATTCAAGAAACAGAAGTAAAGTTTCTGATATCCCTGCTGACTTGAAAGAAATCAGAACAAGTGGATATACTAATTTAGGAACATTTGCCATCAATGGCCAGCCTTTAGGTGTAATTAAAGGAACTGCTTATGTTAGAGATGCAAAAGGTAATAGAGTTGTAGGAACTGACGGAAATTACATACTTGAAAATCAAGTTAGTATTTTAGGTGATCCTAATCCTGATTATAGAATGACTGGAATAAGTACATTGAGCTACAAACAATTCTCTTTCAGAGTACAAGCAGACTTTACTCATGGAGGTGATATGTATTCAGCAACATCAAGTGTGTTGGTAGGTAGAGGTGTAACAAGAGATACAGAATTTGACAGAGCATTGGGTTATATTTTACCTGGTGTAAAAGCTGATGGAACTCCAAATGATATTCAAATCAGTGCCACTCAAGCTTACTTCAGCAATTCAGTTGCAGGAAGTGCTGCAGATGAACCAGGAATTTTTGATGCCACTTGCTTTAGATTAAGAGAGGCTTCTCTTTCTTACAGCATGCCACAAGAAGCATTGAAAAAATTACCATTCGGATCTGTTTCATTTACAATCAGTGGAACGAACCTTTGGTATTATGCTCCTAACTTCCCTAAATATGTACATTTCGATCCTGAAACTTCAGGCTTGGGTGTTAGTAACGGAAGAGGTCTTGAATTCATCACTGGACCTTCATCAAGAAGAATTGGTGCAAGTATCAGAGTAACTTTTTAATGAATAGTATCACTTAATAAAATTAATAAAATGAAAATATATAAATTAATACTAGGAATTGTCTTGGTGAGTTCATTAGGAGCTTGCAAGAAAATGGATAGTTTACTAGATAATCCAAATTCAATCAGTCCAAATCAAGCGAATGTTGATTTATTGCTGAATCAATCACAAATATCATTCACAGGTGTATATACATCACTTAGTGATTATGGTGCAGAATTAACACGCCAGCAAGTGATGTTCGGTCCTTTGTATAGCAATGCTTACCAACCCACTTCATTTGATGGTGTTTGGGACAATGCTTATACAGGCGTTATCAAAAATATCAATACTTTAATTCCATTGGCTTTGCAACAGAAAAAATACAAGCATGCAGGTATGGCTCAAGTGTTGAAGGCTTATACTTTAGGAAGCATGGTTGATTTCTTTGGAGATATTCCTAACAGTGAATCTATTTTAGGTGTAGATAATTTGAATCCTAAAGCAGATGCGGGCGCTACTGTTTATCAAACTGTAATTACTTTATTAGATAGTGCTATCAGCAATTTTGATAAGGCAGGAAGTGCTGCAGGTCCAACAGATGATTTGTTTTATAACGGAAATTATGCGAATTGGTCAACTGCAGCCAAAACCTTGAAATTGAAATTTTTAATGCAAACAAGATTGGTGAATCCTGGTGTAAGTGCACAGATTGATCAATTAATTTCTGATGGAGATTTGATTTCAAGTGCAGCACAAGATTTTGTTTTCAAATATTCTACAGTAAACAATTCTCCTGATAGTCGCCATCCACACTATGCAAGAAATTACAACAATGCAAGTACGGGCTCTAATAGCGTAAGAGATTATATTGGCACTTATTTTATGTGGGCATTGGCGTATGAAAAATCAGGCGGTGCATTATCAGGCTTGGATCCAAGACGTCGTTTTTATTTGTATCGTCAAAGAACAAACTATGCTGATGTAAATGAAAATAGTTGTCCTTGTGCGTTTCAGGTAACACCGGGTCATTTCCCAACAGGAATGCCATTCTGTTTACCAGGTTCAAGTGGCGGTTATTGGGGAAGAGATCATGGAGACAATACAGGTATTCCTCCAGATCAACCTTCAAGAACAACTTGGGGTGTGTATCCTGCTGGTGGCGAATTTGATGCCAGTCAAGCAACTTCAGTTAACAACACAAGAGGTGGAAAAGGCGCAGGTATTGATCCAATCTGGATGTCATTTTTTACAAATTTCATGATGGCAGAAGCGGCTTTAGAAATGGGAATTACAACTGGTGGAGATGCCAGAACTTTATTGGAAGCCGGTGTAAGAGCGTCTATTTCTAAAGTATTAGGTTTCCCTTCTACAGTAGGCGTTACTGTTCCAACAAATCTTATTCCTTCAAACAATGCTATCAACACTTACGTAACAACAGTTATGGATGCTTATGATGCTGCTGCTAGTGATGCAGAGCGTTTAAGTATTATTGAAAAAGAATACTATTTAGCAGCTTGGGGAAATGGTATCGAGCCATATAACAATTACAGAAGAACTGGTTATCCAGATAATTTACAGTTAAATGTTTCATCAGCAACTCCTGGTTATTTTATCAGATCATTATTTTATCCTGCTGTTTACATCAATAGAAATTTAAATGCTCCTGCTCAAAAAAATCCGGGCGTGGCTGCAGATAAAGTTTTCTGGGATAACAATCCGGATAATTTTGTTCAATAATAAAACCAATAGAAAAGCTAAAAAGTAAAAATAATTTTTTAAAAAATTCACATGAAAAAGATATCATTAATCCTCAGTTTGTTTGTTCTGCTTTTCGCCAGCTCATGCAAAAAAACAGACAATCCAAATCCATTGTCTGATGTAAAGAATCTTTCTGTAGGTTCTTACCTTACATTAGTTGAAAATGTAAACCTCAATTTTGAATACAATAATCCAGCATCTACAGCTTCTATTAAAGTAGGTAAATATGGCTCTCCAATCAGCAAAGTTGTAATCTATGTTGTTGAAGGTGCAAATTCAGATCCTGCGGCATGGCATCAAATCAAAGAAGTAAATTTTACAGGTGATGGAACTGTTCTTGCTGTTACCAGCCAGGAAGTAGCAACTGCATTAAGCGTAAATGTAAGCGATTTGGCTGCAGGTAATTTCTACACTTTTTACAACAAAATCATTACCACGGATGGCAGAACTTTTGACATTTCCAACGCAGGAAATGCTTTGGCTACCAATTCAAATTACAATGCTTGTTTTCAATGGCAGGCATATATCACTTGTCCATTTGTAGCACCTGTAGGTGGTAATTTCCAAGTGGTTCAAGATGACTGGGTTGATTGGTATCCTGGTGATGTAGTTAATATAATTGATGGACCAGGCGCTAACCAAATTGATTTGAGTGATGTATGGCCTAATGCGGCAATTGGTAATATCGTTGATCATTTGGTGGTAAATATTGATCCTGCAACAGGTACAGCTACTGTTCCGTTTGTAACATTTGGAGATTACGGTGCATTGGCTACGGCTCAAGGTGCTTTTGATAATGATGTTGCGGGTTATGTGTTCTCTTGTACAGGTTATGTTACGTTGACAATGAAAATAACTTACAATGGTGTGGCTCAGGGTAATTTCAAATTAATATTGCAGAAGTTGTAATCAACTTTAAAATTGATAAAGAAGACGCCTCCAAGATTGGGGGCGTTTTTTATGTGGCCCCTAAATTTCCCCAAGGGTGATTTTGATTATGTTTTGTATTATTTCACTGTTGAAATTGAAGTCAATTATTTTTTTAGCTCACCGTTAAAATGTAGAAAGAATAGAGTAAGTGTTATTTAACAGAGGGAAAGCGTGAAAAAAACGATTTTATTTTATCCCACCATTTAAACGGTGAAAGTAATTGCAGCGGTGTAAAAAACAGAGAGAAAACGTGAAAAAAAACTTATCTATTGTAATCCACCGTTTAAATGGTGGGCTAGGATATCCGGTGTAAAAGAACACAAGAAAAAAGTGAAAAAAACGCAAAAAAATCCCTCTCCCCAAAAAAACCTTTTGAACTCTCAAAATTCCATGTATTTTTGATGTACTAAAAATTTCGTAGTAAAGATTTAAACATGAAAAAAACATTATTTACCCTTACAGCAGCACTTGCCATTTCTACATTTGCATTGGCACAAGAAGAAAAAAAATCAACAGAAAACAAATCCGAAACTAGTGAAATCATCATCCGCAAAGATGGAGATAAGGAAACCAAAATCACCGTTCAAATCGATGGTGATAATATTATGGTCAATGGAAAACCTATGGTTGAATTCAATGACGACGGTGTGAAAATTCTCAAAAGAAAAATGATGATTACAGATGGTAGTCCGTTGTTAATTGATGGCGACTTCAACTTTAATGGAGATTTCAACGATGAAGAAGAAAAAACTGATAGCACCGCATTTCTTGGGGTGAGCACTGAAAAATCTGCAAAAGGTGCAAAAGTCATTTCATTATCTAAAGAAAGTCCTGCTGAAAAAGCCGGCCTTTTAGAAAACGACATCATCACCAAAATAAACAACCAGAAAGTTGAAGGTCCTGAATCTTTGTATGATGCAGTTACAGTCAATAAGCCTGGTGATGAAGTGAAAATAACTTACCTCAGAAATGGCAAAGAAAAAACAGCAAAAGCCATTTTACAGTTTAAAAAACAAATACAAAGGAAAGTAATTGTGATGAACAACGGAAGAAGACCAAGAAGGCCCAATCCTCCAGGCTTCCCTCCACCACCAATGGGAAACGACGAATCAGATGTAATGATAGATATGGCACATCCAAATTTCCCTGCTGAAGGATTGCCTTTACAATTTAATCCATTCCCTCCTAAACAAAAATTAGGCGTAAAAATTCAGGATACTGAAGAAGGTAATGGCGTGAAAGTAATTGACGTTGCAGAAAATTCAGTTGCCGCAAAAGCAGGTGTGATGAAAGATGATATCGTTACAGAAATATCTGGACAAAAAATCAATAACACCGATGACATCAGGGCTTTGCTTAGCGAAGATGAAAAAAGAGAATCATTCAAAATTAAAGTGATGAGAAATGGTAAAGAAATGGAGTTTGATGTAAAGCCTCCAAAAAAGCTAAAAACAATGAATCTTTAATTTTATTATTTTTTAAGTCGATTGGTATATAATTTCTAAATTTTTAATGAAGGGGGAGTAATATCCTCCTTTTTTATTTTTTACTTTCTACATTTGAGTACATAAAAAAAATAGTTGAGTATATTCGAAAAATATCAATTGGTTATTGGGTTAGAAGTTCATGCGCAATTGTCTAACAAAAGCAAATTGTTCTGCGCTGATGACACATCATTTGGATCCACTCCCAATACACAGGTTAGTCCGATTTCTTTGGCCCATCCTGGAACCTTACCCAAGTTGAATCAAAAAGCAGTAGAACTTGCTGTCAAACTGGGCATCGCTTTAAATTGTGAAATCGAATCTTACAACTATTTCGCACGTAAAAATTATTTCTATCCTGATCTTCCCAAAGGATATCAGATTAGTCAGCATACAGCACCAATTTGCAAAGGAGGAAATGTTTTAATTGATTCTCAAGAGGGAATAAAACATATTCAGCTTAATAGAATTCATATCGAAGAAGATGCAGGAAAAAGCATTCATGATGCTGATGATAATTATACCTTAATCGATTTAAACAGAGCCGGAACTCCATTAGTAGAAATCGTTACAGAGCCTGTAATTCACAGTGCGGAAGATGCTTTTTTATTTCTTACGGAATTGCGTAAAACGCTTCGCTGGCTTGATGTATGTGATGGCAATATGGAAGAGGGGAGTATGCGTTGTGATGCAAATATTTCTATAAGATTAAAAGGCGACTTAACATTAGGCAAACGCGTTGAAGTAAAAAATCTCAATAGCATCAGAAATGTAAAACGAGCTATCGACATTGAATTTGAAAGATTGGTTGCCCTAACAGAAAATAATGAAAGCATCACTCAGGAAACCAGAAGTTATGATGCAGATAACAACTCCACTTTTTCATTAAGAACAAAAGAAGATGCTGAAGATTATCGTTATTTCCCAGAGCCGGATTTACCTCCATTTATTATTACTCAAACCTACATTGATGATATAAAATCGAAAATGCCTGATTTGCCTAATCAAGTTAAAAGCAAATACATCAATGAATTTGGACTTTCAGCATACGATGCTTCGGTGATTTGCAGTGATAAAGAAGATGTATTATTTTTTGAGTCGGTAATAAAATATTCACAAGATTTTAAAGCTGTTGCCAACTGGATGCTCGGTCCTTTGAAATATTATTGCAATGAAAATGGAATTGGCTTTTCTGCATTTCCACTTTCAGCCCAATTGATTGCTGATTTGATTACGCTAACATCATCGGGCAAATTAAGTTTCAACAACGCATCAGGAAAAGTATTACAGGCTTTAATTACCGATCCGAATCAAACTGCACATGAAGCCGCCACTGCATTAAATCTGATACAAGAAAGTGATAGTTCGGAATTGATGAAATGGATTGAACAAGTGATTAACGACATGCCTGAAAAAGTAAAAGAATATAAATCGGGGAAAAAAGGATTGATTGGCTTATTTTCGGGAGAAGTAAAAAAACGAAGCAAAGGCAAAGCTGATATGCAATTAGTAAATCAACTGCTTCAAGAAAAATTAAACCAATAAACCAGCATAATCATGTTCAATGTAAAAAACCTAACCACGCTACTGTTATGTGTTTTCATGGCAGCATGCTCTCAAAAAAAAGATGGGCATTTCGTTGTAAACGGAAAAATTAAAAACATAAAAGATCAACATGTTTATCTTGAGCAATTGTATTTTGGTGACAAATCGCCTGAAGTATTAGATACTGCAGAAATGAAAAATGGCAGCTTCTCATTGAAAGGAAATGGAACTGAAGAAACACTTTTTCGCGTTCGTTTTGAAAAAGAAACTAATAATTATTTAATCATCAACGATCAGGCTGAAATCAATATTGAAGCAGATGCTAATGACAAAACTATAAACAGTCAGAAAATAAATTCACCTGCCAACAAAGGACTTAAAGATTTGATATTGGGAATGATTACCAGAGGCGAGGCCATGGATCATACAACAGCAGTTGCCGACTCGTTACAAACTGCGGGTAATGACAGTTTGTTTACCATAGAAAAAAACAAACTCGCTTTGATGAGCGACGATTTTCAATCTTATCTAAAAAAATATATCGACAGCAGCAATGATCCGGTGTTGACCATCTTTGCAATTGGTAACGACAGAACTGCCGATGCTACAGCCATAAATGAAAGAGTCAAAAATTTAAAAAAGCGTTTTCCAACTCATACCGGTATTGCAGATATGATTGTACAATACAACAAATATTTAGCGGAACAAAACAAACCACAAGCTCAGACTCAAACACCTGCTCGTCCTGAAGTAGGTGCAATGGCGCCAGACTTTACCTTAACAGATATAGATGGCAAACCATTTTCATTGAGCCAGTTGAAAGGACAATATGTGTTGGTGGATTTTTGGGCCAGTTGGTGTGGTCCTTGCAGAGGAGAGAATCCTAATGTGGTAGCAGCTTTCAATAAGTATAAAAATAAAAATTTTACAGTTCTTGGTGTTTCACTTGATGAAGCAAAAGACAAATGGATGGAAGCCATCAAAAAAGATAATCTTACCTGGAAGCATGTGAGTGATTTGAAAGGATGGTATTCTTCCGTTGTTCCACTTTATGGTTTTGATGGCATTCCTTATAATGTTTTAATCGATCCACAAGGAAAAATATTGGCTACAGAATTGAGAGAATCTGCGTTGGATGAGTTTTTGGGAAAGACGTTGAAGTAGGACGGCCCCCTAAATCCCCCCAAGGTGGACTTTGCTGGGTTTGCCACGAATGCACGAATTGATTTTGAATTTTAAATTATTTTAGTCTCGGTTCAAAAAACTTTGACTTATTTTAAAATGCTTTGAAATCACCTGCATATTTTTTTTCGAAACTCCTTTTTTTCCTGAGAGCATATCAGAAACCAATCCTTCGCTGACATCTAATAGTCGAGCTAGATCTAATGATTTCATTTTATGTTCGATAAGTAAAGATTTTAAAATCTCCGGAAGAGAGAGTTTGTGAAACGGATGGTGGGCTTCATCGTATTTCTCAATCAGTAAGGTGAGTAATGCTATTTCATCAGAAATAGATTTTGATTTCTTTTTTAAGTTCAAAAATTCTTCTAATTGCGTGCAATATTGTTGATACTGTGTTTTATTTCGAATGACAGTATATTTAAGAGATTGTACCATGATAATTAATAAATGTTTATCAAATATTGTTTGCCTTGTTTACATATTCGTGTATAAGCAGCATGAGATCCTAACCAGCAAATAAATAAATGAACTTGTTTGTTACCAAAGTAGTATTTGGCAATCAACCTGTATTTATTGCCGGCAATATTGAAAACCACTCGTGAGCTTTCATTGCCTAATAAATCAGCTGCTGAAAATGTCTTTTTTATATCACCGGGAATTTTCCAATCTGCAACTTTTACTTTATTCACCCACTCATTCAACGACACAAAACTATCAGGGTGTATAAATGTAAATTCATTAATTGATTTTATTTTGATGATATGCGTTTTCAAAAGGCAATGTAAAATTAGTGAAACTTCACAAAAAGTGAAGAAGATATTTGAGTTTCAAAGTTCGTTTTTGAAGCAATGAAAGCAAGGGGAAAAACAACATAGAAAAGGTGTTTTTATTTTTTCACGCAAAGTTCGCAAAGGGGCGAGGGCGCAAAGATTATATTTTCTAAATTGTTCCATAGGAACATCTCGTTTTTAGCCCGATATGATAGTTATGTAGTTTCGTTCCTTCGGAACTTTTGTTTTGCCATTGTTGGTCTTGTGACCAACAAAAAAAAGGTAAGCCACGAATTCACGAATTTATTTTACCGCGGAGAAGAGAGAAAGTAGAGGTTGCGCGGAGCTATTCGATACTGCTGATTGCTCCCCTATCATTCGTGGATTTCCCCCTTTGGGGGATTAAGGGGGCTTGGGGTTGGGGGTGAGGTTTTCCCATTCAGAAGAAAATAACCATTTCATTTCCAAAATCCCACTTCTACATTTTACAATGGATATTTTACATTTTACATTCCCTCTCTCTCACTCCTCAAATAACTCCTTCATTTCCACTTGCAATGTTTTGCAGATTCTGAGTAATGATATTATTGATGTGTTGATTTCTCCTCTTTCAATACGGCCCAACTGACGGTATTCGATTTCGGCTTCGTTTGCCAGACTTTCCATGGTAAACCCTTTTTCTTTTCTCTTCCTGCGTAGCGTTGCGCCTACTTTTTTAAGGTATTTGTCGTAGTCTTTTGAGTTCATACAACGAAACTCAAAATAAACTCATAAAAAAATTAGGTCAGATATGACCTCTTCTGTATATTTGTTTTCCATTTAAATTAAAATAATGGACCTATTAAGGGTTTATCGTTTTTATTAAATGTAAAATCTAAAATATCCTCCCCCAAAAACCTCGGGGCAAATGATGTAGTGAATCGGATTTTGAAACCCCAAAAATATCTGTGTTTTAAAGTACAATTCAAAATGTTTTAACTATAACAAGTTTTAGATATTTTGAATAAAAAGAATAATCAGTTGGGTAAAAAGGTTTTTTGAATATCCAATGTAAAATATCCAATGTAAAATGTAAAAGTGGGATTTAGTACCACAATTGAAATTTAAAACTTAACATCAAACAAATAACGCCAAACGCCAAACAAGCGCAGCGGCCAAACACCAAACAATAAACCATAAACATTTTCTTTTATGAAAAAGCTCCTTTTTGTTCTACTCATCCTATCAGTAGTAACTTCTTACGCTCAAATTCCTTCTTACGTTCCTACAAATGGCCTAGTAGGCTACTGGCCGTTTAATGGAAATGCAAATGATGAAAGTGGTAATGGAAATAATGGAACGGTAAATGGAGCAATGTTGACTACAGATAGGTTTGGAAATCTGGGGAAGGCCTATAGCTTTGATGGAATTAGTAATGATATTACAATTGCCAATTCAAGTAGTTTATCTAGTATGACTAGTATCACTATTTCTGCTTGGTTTAATGTTAGTCAATGGGACATTGTGAATAGCCAAGGCTGGTTTCCGATATTATCAAAAACAAATTCTTCTTCATATGGGAAATATCGAATAGGAGCTTTCACAAGCGTTAGTGGTGCTCCTTCATTTTATGGAAATTTAGGAACAAATGCAACTGGCATTAGTCAAAATAATCTTTATTCTTTGAATCAATGGTATCAAATTGTGATGACAATATCAAACGGTAATTCTAGTATTTATTTGAATGGCACGGAAATTTTCAATGGTGCAACAACTGCAACAGGATGGAATACAACTGATAATTTGCCACTATTAATAGGTAAAGATATTCCTGGGATTGTCGATTATGCAAACGGAAAGATTGATGATATTGCTATTTGGGATCGTGCACTATCCACACAAGAAGTTTCTAATTTATACTCATCTTCCGCTCCCTGCATCGCAAACATCACCACCCCCGATACCACTATCTGCAAAGGCTCATCTGTTACCTTAAATGCAGCAGCAGTAAGCCCTGCATCCGTAACAGATATCAACGGCAATACTTACCCTTCAGTAAACATCGGCTCACAAACCTGGATGCAGAAAAACTTAAACGTAAGCAAATATAAAAACGGAGATATCATACCTCAAGTAACTGACTCTGCTACTTGGCGCAATCTTACAACTGGTGCATGGTGCTGGTATAATAACGATAGTGCCAACTATGCTTCCAAAGGTAAATTGTACAACTGGTATGCTGTAAATGATGCAAGAGGTATCGCTCCTGATGGCTGGCATGTTCCAACTGATGGCGAGTGGAATAAGATGATTAAATTTTTAGATCCGCTGGCAGATACAGTTTGCGGTGGTTGTGTACAAAGTTCATTGGCCGGTGGTGCACTCAAACAAACCGGTACCACTAACTGGGCGTCACCTAATGGCGGTGCCACTAATTCAAGCAATTTCAACGCTATCTCTGCGGGTATTCGTGATGGTAGATTCTTAAATCCAACTACCAACGCATACTGGTGGAGTGCTACTACCAATCCGGCGAACCTAACACCTGCTGCCTGGTCGCATACTGTTGGCTCAAGTGATGGCAACGAGGCAAGAATCAGTAATGTAAAATTCAACGGTTATTCTGTAAGAACCGTTCGCAATACGCCTACTTATCTTTGGTCAACCGGTGCTACTACTCAAAGTATTTCTGTTAGTCCAACAAGAACTACCACTTACTATGTAACCGTTAGCGATGGTGTTAATTCATGCACAGATAGTGTTACCGTTACAGTTTCGGGTATTGTTAACAGTGATACTACTATTTGTAGAGGCGCAACTGTTACATTAGGCGCGGCTACTGTAAACGTACCAAGCTCGGATGTAAGTGGTAATGCTTATTCAAGTGTTAATATCGGTTCACAAACATGGAGCAGTAAAAACTTAACTGCTTCAAAATATAAAAATGGAGATGTAATTCCTCAAGTAACGGATTCGGCTACATGGCGTAATCTTACTACCGGTGCATGGTGCTGGTTTAATAACGACAGTGCTACTTATTCAGCAGCCGGTAAATTATACAACTGGTATGCAGTAAATGATGCAAGAGGTATCGCTCCTGATGGATGGCATGTTCCTACAGATGCAGAGTGGAATAAGATGATAAAATATTTAGATCCTTTGGCTGATACTGTTTGCGGCGGTTGTGCACAAAGCACATTGGCAGGCGGTGCGTTAAAACAAACAGGCACAACAAATTGGTTAACTCCAAATGGAGGCGCTACCAACTCAAGTGGTTTCAATGCTATTGCTTCGGGTATCCGTGATGGTTCGTTCTTAAATGCAAGAACAAATGCATATTGGTGGAGTGCTACTACTAATACGGCAAATACAACACCTGCTGCTTGGTCTCATGCTATTGGTTCAAGCGATGCCAATGAAGCCAGAATTAGTAATGTAAAATCAAATGGTTATTCTGTAAGGTTCGTAAGAAATGCTACAACCTATTTATGGTCAACAGGAGCCACTACACAAACCATTTCAGTTTCACCAACTGTTACCACTACTTACTATTGCACCATCAACAATGGTTATTCAACTTGTACCGATAGTGTGAAAGTATACGTAAACACTGCAGTACCATCAGCACCTACAGCCATCACTGGAGCAACAGATATTTGTTCATATTTTACAAGTCCAACAGTTGCTACAAGTAGTGCGGTAACTTACACAGCGGCCGTTGCAACGAACACGCTTTCTTATAACTGGACAGTACCTGCAGGAGTTACTCTTGTAAGTGGTCAAGGAACAAATAGCATCACAGTAACTTTTGCTTCTACTTTTGTTTCAGGAGCCATTGCAGTTAATTCGGTTAACGCTTGTGGTAGCAGTACCGCAGCCAGATCATTAACCGTTTACAAAAGAGTAGCTGCTATTCCGGGTGTAATTCAAAAAGAATTTACACCAACATCTATAGTAGCCGTTACCAACGTAACCGGTCTGGTTTCAGAAACTTACAGAATTAAAAAAGTATTATACGCTACTTCTTATAACTGGTCGATGAATCAGGGAACAAATGCTACTATTTCGCACATCAATCCTTCCGGCGTCAATGATACGGCAGTAATTGTAACCTTTGCGAATTGCTTCTCAAGAGATACGCTTTCTGTAAAAGCGGTTACGCCATGCTCGGTGAGTACTTCCAGAACAGCAATACTGTATGCTTATTCAACACCGGCTGCTGTTGCAGGCATTACAACAGTTGGCGGTAATTTCGCCACTTGTATCGGTGTCAACAAAACGTTTACGGCTGTACGCGGAACACCTACAACTTTACAGGCGCCTATTGCTTCTTTCCGCTGGACAATACCTGTAAATACAACAATTGTTTCGGCAACTTCGGATAGTGCAAGCATTACCGTTAGTTTCAATGCAGGTTATACCGGTGGTAGCATCAGTGCCAAAGGGGTTAGCTCTTGTGGTACTATCGGCACAACAGCTTCAACGGCTATTTTACAATTCTTGCCTCCGGGTGTCTTGAGTATAGCCTCAAGCACAGGCTCTTACAATGCCTGTATCGGCAATAGTGTAACGTATTCTGCTTTGGTGAGCGCGCCTACAACCAGTCAGGTGGCTGCCAGTGTGTTCCGTTGGACCAAGCCTAACAACACTACAATTATCAGCGCCGTTGCTGATAGTTCAACAATCACCTTACAATTCAACACCGGATATATAGGAGGAACATTGTCTGTAAAAGGACAAACTTCTTGTGGAACTTTGGGAACAGCTAAAAACCAAACGCTAACGCATAGTGGCTGTGCAGCAGGTACGAAGATGAGTGTGCCGGTTACAACAACAGCCAATTCATTTGAGGTGAGTTTGTATCCAAATCCGTCGGCAGGAGAATTTAAGCTTCTCGTTAATCTCGTTGGTGGAAAAACACCAACGATGGCAACACCAACGAGGGAAGCAACGAAAGCCATTGTAAAAGTCATTGATATTCAAGGTAGACTTATGAAATCATTCGAATGCAACGCCAACCAAGTAACAGCTTTGGGTAACGAATTAAAACCAGGTGTGTACATGGTGGAAGTGAGAATGGGTAATGAGGTGAAGACGGTGAGGGCAGTGAGGTTTTAAAAAGCCCCCTCAATCCCCCGAAGGGGGAAGTTCATCGGTGCGAAAGAGATAATCTAGCAATACATAATTAAAGTCCCCCTTCGGGGGATTTAGGGGGCAATATCTTCGGCAAGAAGGGCGGTTTTTGCTTTTGTTGGTCTTATGACCAACAAAAAAAGAAGGCACAAAGATTCACAAAGTCGATAATTCTGATTGC
Organism: uncultured Chitinophagaceae bacterium; assembly: GCA_937897585.1. Lineage (GTDB taxonomy): Bacteria > Bacteroidota > Bacteroidia > Chitinophagales > Chitinophagaceae > Ferruginibacter. The sequence goes on from CALCNY010000187.1 coordinate 46,195, forward strand.
TCCCCTCTCATTCAGGAGAGGGGTTGGGGGTGAGGTTTTTCAATCCATGAGAGAATAATCATTTCATATCCTAAATCCCACTTTTACCCCGAGGTATCGGGGCAGGCTATTCATTATTTAATATTTTACATTCTACATTTCCTCCCCAATTGGGGGTGAGGTTTTTTCAATTCATGAGAGAATAATCATTTCATTTCCTAAATCCCACTTTTACCCCGAGGTATCGGGGCAGGCTATTCATCATTTAATATTTTACATTCTACATTTCCTCCCCCTTCGGGGGATCTAGGGGGCCACCACCCATTCCACCTCCCCAAAATTAAACTTCCTTTCCACCTCATCTTGGGTAATTAATTGTCCTTCGGAGCTTACTTCAACTATAGCAGTATCAAAAAGTTCATCATTTTGTTTCATTTTCACCGTTTGACCACTTAAATACAACGCCTCATTATAGGCTTTCATGATTTCTTCGGTGTTCAACTCTTGTAAAGAGTCGATATAATCTACAATATGTTTTCTGAGATGTCTGGCTAATAATTCAGGATTATAAGTCTTTTCGGTAATTTGTTTTAAAGAGATTGGAATCCGTTGCATTTCCGGAAATCCAATTTGGTTGACATTGATGCCAATTCCAATCACCGCCCAATTCCATGACTTACCTCGAAAATTGTTTTCTATCAATATGCCGCCTGCCTTTCTGTCACGTATAAAGAGATCGTTGGGCCATTTGATGTTAACTTTTTCTGAAACAATTCTTTCCAAAAATTGCTTACAGGCCAGCGAAATACAGGCATTGAAAAGAAATGGTTGTGTTGAAAATGCCGCCGGAGGTACGATAATCACACTCATCAGAATATTTTCACCCGGTTGGCTGTGCCAGCTTTTGAAACGCTGCCCTTTACCCGCAGTTTGTCCATTGGCAAAAAATCCCATACCGTGACTCGCCAATCCTGCATGAATTTGTGCCATGGCATAGTTGTTGGTACTATCAACAATATTAAGACATTGAAAAACTAAGTTTGATTCCATTTCCTTTTGATAAGAAAGAAGTAGTACTTTTGAGATATTATGCAAGCTATGAAAAATTAGCTGGATATGAAATAAAAAAAGAATCTGTTTTCTCCCTTCTGAAATTATTATTTCCCGAAGTGCAGTTTTACAGGTCAACCCAAAAATTAAATTAACTGATTTGAGCAATTTGAATGTATTGAACAGCCGTAAAAAAGGCCAGACAAGATTAACCCGGAACAGCAAACTCTTTAAAGTTATCATCAACGCCATTCAGGACAAAAAAGGTGAAAACATCGTCAGTCTGGATTTGAGAAAAATTCCCGAAGCCGTATCAGATTTCTTTATCATTTGCCAGGCCAGCAACAATAACCAGCTTCGCGCCATTGCCGACAACATAGAAAAAGAAGTGAAAGAAAAATGTGATGAAAATCCTTTCAAACACGAAGGCAGACAAGCCGAACAGTGGATTCTCATTGATTACGTAGACATCGTAGTACATATCATGTTGCCCGAACCCAGAAAATTCTATCAGCTGGAAGAACTCTGGAGCGACGCCTCTTCAATGGAACACAACAATTAATCTAACCCTAAATAAAATCAAAGAAAATATTTTATGAGCCAATCAAATAACAAAAACACACCACAAGGAAACATACCCCCGATGGGCGACGATCCTCAAAAAAAGAAAAGCAAGTTCAACATTTACTGGATTTATGGTTTCATATTTCTGCTGATCATTACTTTCAATTTTTTCAGACATGTGAACAGCACCGGCATCGAAACCGATCAGCAGAAATTTTACGAAATGCTGAAACAAGGCGATGTTGAGGAAATCAAAACCATCAGAAATAAAAAACTGGTAAGGGTTTTCCTCAATTCCGACAGTTTAAAAAACAAATCAGCTGTTTACTCTCAATTGCTTTTTGATAAATTGGATAAAACCAAATACGAAGCTGCAAAAAAAATAAGTGCGCCAAACCCTCAATTGTATTTCAGTATCATAGACGACAAAACATTTTCAAACCAGATTGGAAAATTTTACGAACAAAATCCTACTGTGAGGCAAGTTCCCGATAAACCTGATGATGAAGGTGAAGTGTTTGGCCAACTGATCAGCACCTTACTTCCTATCTTACTCATCGGTTTCATTTTTGTAATGATGATGCGTAAAGTTGGCGGTCCGGGTGGCGGAAACGGACCGGGCGGAATTTTCAACATCGGTAAGTCTAAAGCTACGCTGTTTGAAAAAGGCACAAGAGTCAATATCAATTTCGGAGATGTCGCCGGCCTCGATGAAGCCAAAGTAGAAGTTATGGAAATTGTTGACTTTCTGAAAAATCCGAAAAAATATACAGCGCTGGGCGGTAAAATTCCAAAAGGAGCTTTACTGGTAGGCCCTCCGGGTACAGGTAAAACCTTGCTGGCAAAGGCTGTTGCAGGTGAAGCACAAGTTCCTTTCTTCAGCTTAAGCGGTAGTGATTTCGTGGAAATGTTTGTGGGCGTGGGTGCGAGCCGTGTAAGAGATTTATTCAAACAAGCTCGTGAAAAAGCACCTTGTATCATTTTCATTGATGAGATTGATGCGATTGGTCGTGCCAGAGGAAAGAATGTAATGATGAGCAACGACGAAAGAGAAAATACATTGAATCAATTGCTGGTTGAAATGGATGGTTTTGGTACCGATTTAGGCATCATCATTTTAGCAGCAACTAACAGACCTGATGTATTGGATAATGCGTTGTTAAGACCAGGTCGTTTCGACAGACAAATCAGCATCGATCGTCCGGATTTAGTAGGTCGTGAAGCGATTTTCAAAGTGCATTTGATTCCTATCAAAACTTCACAGAAATTAGATATTCATAAACTGGCGGAACAAACACCAGGATTCGCCGGTGCGGACATTGCGAACGTTTGTAACGAAGCGGCTTTGATTGCAGCACGTAAGAATAAAGAAGCAGTTGACATGAGTGATTTCCAGGACGCCATCGACAGGGTTATCGGCGGATTGGAAAAGAAAAACAAAATCATCTCTCCGGAAGAAAAAGAAATCATTGCTTATCACGAAGCTGGTCATGCTATTTGCGGCTGGTATCTCGAGCATGCGTACCCGTTATTGAAGGTGACAATTGTACCAAGAGGCACTGCTGCTTTGGGATATGCGCAGTACACGCCTAAGGAGCAATATCTATATAACACCGACCAATTGATTGATCAGATTTGTATGACACTTGGTGGTCGTGCCAGTGAAGATATTTTCTTCGGAAAAATCAGTACCGGCGCCAGCAATGATTTACAGCAAATCACCAAGATTGCTTACAGCATGGTTACTGTTTATGGTATGAATGATAAAGTGGGCAATATCAGTTATTATGATCCTGCTCAGGAAAATTATTTCACTAAGCCATATAGCGAAGAAACAGGTAAAATGATTGATCATGAAGTGCGCAAACTGATTGATGAGGCCTATATCAAAACCAAAAAATTGCTTGAAGAAAAAAGAGGCGATGTTGAGAAACTGGCAAAAGAATTATTGATAAAAGAAGTGTTATTCAAAAGTGATGTGGAAGCTTTAATTGGTAAACGTCCTTTTGAAGAAAAGAAAATTCTTGATGTAGAAGAAGCTGTTGTCATTTCCGAAACACCAGCCCCAGCTGCTCCTTCGCAGGAAAATCCTGCTGAGGAAAACAACACTGGTGTTTAAATAATAAACTGATGGCCAATACAAAAGCTAAAGAGAATATTTTAAAAAAAATAAGGCAGGCACTGAGTAATCCGGTGCCTTTGCCTTTTCCTCAAAGTAATGGCACGCAGTCTGTTTTTAAATCGGCGCAGGAAGATGATGCAATTATTTTTGCTGAAGCTTTTGCAAAACTGCAGGGTAAATTCGTTTTTTGTCATGATGAATTGGAGATGGTCAAACATTTAGGTTCGCTCATAAAATCGAAAAACTGGACAAATATTTTCTGCAGGGAATCCAAATTGATTCCATTTATACAAAGCATAGAATTGGAACCTTATGGCGACCTCGCTACCTGCGATGTGTCTGTTACCGGTTGCGAATATCTCGTGGCCCGCACCGGTACTATTGTGATGAGCAGCGCACAACAAAGCGGCAGAACTACCAGCGTGTATGCACCTGTACATATATGCATCGCATACACCAGCCAAATGGTGTATGACCTAAAAGAATCTTTACAGTTTTTAAAAACGAAATATAAAAACAATTTGCCTTCACAAATTGCATTCGCCACCGGACCGAGCAGAACTGCCGACATTGAAAAAACTTTGGTTACCGGTGTTCACGGTCCAAAAGAAGTATATTGTTTCTTGATTGATTCTTGACAACAGGAATGGAATAACAATTTATAAAATGGAAACTACATATTATTTGTTTGTTTACGGCTCATTGAGAAGCGGATTCAGAAATCCGGCCTATCAATATATTGCCGATTATTTTGAATTGGTGGGAGAAGCCGTGGTGCGTGGAAAGTTTTTTGACAAAGGCGAATATCCTGTAGCGATTGCTGCTGATGATGATTCATTCATCACCGGAGAATTGTATCTGGCAAAACATAAAGAAGCTTTTGAATGGGCTATTGCCCAGCTGGATGATTATGAAGGATTGAATGTAGAACCAGGTGAAAAGCCTTGGTACACCAGACAAGCAGTTGAAGTTTACATTGATAAGCAACCCATTGTTTCCTGGATTTATTGGTACAATGATTCTGTAGTCGGAATGGAAGAAATCATTACCGGTGATATCATGAAATACCTTCAAGAAAAAAACAAACCATAAATTGTTCTATGTTGGTTAACAAGAAAATATATTTTCTTTCTGATTTTCATCTTGGGGCACCCGATGCCGTTAGTAGCCTTGTTCGCGAAAAAAAAATCATTGCTTTTTTAGATGAGATTAAAAATAACGCTTCTCGCATTTTCATTTTAGGCGATCTTTTTGATTTCTGGTTTGAATATAAAAATGTAGTCCCAAAAGGCTATGTAAGAATTTTGGGAAAACTTGCGGAGATAACTGACAGTGGCGTTCCTATTGATTTTTTTGTAGGCAATCACGATATGTGGATGAAAGATTATTTTCAAAAAGAATTGAACATCAAAGTTCATTTTGAACCTGTTGCGTTTCAACTTCATGAAAAGAAATTTTTAATTGGTCATGGTGATGGATTAGGTCCGGGTGATCATGGATATAAATTCATCAAAAAAATTTTCCGAAATCCTATTGCCCAAACCGCTTTTGGAATTTTGCCTCCGGTAATCGGCATTGGACTCGCCAATTATTTCAGCAGAAAAAGTAGGGCCAAAACCGGAAATAGTGATGAAGTTTTTGAAAGTGAAGACAAAGAATGGCTAGTGAGTTATTGCAAGGATGTGTTGAAAACGGAACATTATGATTATTTTGTTTTCGGACATAGGCATTTACCTCTCAATATTGAATTGAACGAAAATAGCAAATACATAAACCTCGGTGATTGGATAAAATATTTCAGTTATGCTGAATTGGATGGTCAACAACTTCACTTAAAATATT